>JAKDNC010000259.1 GCA_030452025.1 Nocardioides sp.
CTTGTGGGTGGTCGTGGTGGTGATGTGGGCGAACGGGACCGGGTTCTCGTCGCCGGTGAACACCTTGCCCGCCACCAGGCCGGCGAAGTGGGCCATGTCGACCATCAGCGTGGCGCCGACCTCGTCGGCGATCTCGCGCATCTTCGCGAAGTTCACCCGGCGGGGGTAGGCGGAGTAACCGGCAACGAGGACCAGCGGCTTGAACTCCCGCGCCTTCTGCGCGACCAGGTCGTAGTCGAGCAGCCCCGTCTCCGGGTCCGTGCCGTACTGCTGCTGGTGGAACATCTTGCCGCTGATGTTGGGGCGGAATCCGTGGGTCAGGTGGCCGCCTGCGTCCAGGGACATCCCGAGAAGGCGCTGGTTCCCGAACTCCGAGCGCAGGGCCTCCCAGTCGGCCTCGGTGAGCTCGTTGACGTTCTTGGCCCCGAGCTTGCGCAGGGCAGGCGTTTCGATGCGGTGCGCCAGGATGGACCAGTAGGCGACCAGGTTGGCGTCGATGCCGGAGTGCGGCTGCACATAGGCGTACGGCGCGCCGAACAGCTCGCGGGCGTGCTCTGCTGCCAGTGTCTCGACCGTGTCGACGTTCTGGCAGCCGGCGTAGAAGCGGTGTCCGACGGTGCCCTCGGCGTACTTGTCGCTGAGCCAGGTGCCCATGGTGAGCAACACGGCCGGCGACGCATAGTTCTCGCTGGCGATCAGCTTGAGCGAAGAGCGCTGATCGGTCAGCTCCTGGCGGGTGGCTTCCGCGATGCGCGGCTCGACCGAGGCAATCACCTCGAGAGCCTGCTTGTAGGCGGAACTGGTCGTGGCAGAGAGGTCGCTCATGCCCCACAGACTAGTGACCAACCGGCTACGGCGTCCTCCCCGCCCGGCCACCTGCTGTTGCGAGCCATGAAGTCGTGGAATTCTGGTGCAGTCTCAAGGCATCTAGGAGCGTGACCTGGCACACGTCTGATGGCCGCGCCCGCCCGACCGCCACTCAGCAATCTCATCCACTGATACGCCTGTCCACAACATGAGATCTGAGGTTGTGGTCGGACCGTCCGCAGGTTGAGACTCATGTCCATGATCAGCGCTGCAACGCACACGTACCTCGTGGCACGACGCCACGTGGACCTTGGGCGTACCCGCAGCATGATGTGTTGGCCTCGCTGACCCCCGCCGCACCCTCAGTTCATCACTGACGTGTAGCCACCCGGACCGAGTCCGGGTGCCGGTCGCAGGCCAACCCGACACTGGCGTCGGGCCCAGCGCATCGCGCGTCTTCATGCCTTAAGGACTCACACAGTGAATGATCAGGCCGCAACACGCCAGGCCCCGACCTCAAAGCCCCGCCCGAAGAAGGGCCCGAAGAAGGGCGAAGGACAGTGGGGACTCGGCTACTCCGAGCCCCTCAACGCCAACGAGCAGCAGAAGAAGGATGACAATCCGCTGAACGTGAAGCAGCGGATCATCGACATCTACGCCCAGCGCGGCTTCGACTCGATCGATCCGGCCGACCTCCGCGGACGCTTCCGCTGGTACGGCCTCTACACCCAGCGCCGCCCCGGCCTGGACGGCGGCAAGACCGGCGCCCTCGAGGCCGAAGAACTCGACGACCGCTATTTCATGATGCGCGTGCGCAGCGACGGCCAACTCCTCGACGCCGAGCAGCTGCGCACCCTCGGCGGCATCGGCACCGACTTCGCCCGGACCACCGCCGACATCACCGACCGGAGCAACATCCAGTATCACTGGATCGACATCGTGGACGTCCCCGCGATCTGGGATCGCCTCGAAGCGGTCGGACTCAGCACCGAGGAAGCCTGTGGCGACTCGCCCCGGGGGATGCTCGGATCGCCGGTCGCCGGTGTCGCCAAGGACGAGATCATCGACGCGACGCCGGCGCTGCTGGAGATCAACCGTCGCCGCAGCGGCAACCCCGACTACGCCAACCTGCCGCGCAAGTTCAAGACTTCGGTCAGCGGCCACCCGAGCCTCGACGCCGCCCCGGAGATCAACGACGTCTCCTTCGTCGGCGTGGAGCACCCCGAGCTCGGCCCCGGCTTCGACCTGTGGGTCGGTGGCGCGCTGTCCACCAACCCGTTCCTCGCCGCCCGCATGGGGGTGTGGATCCCCATCGACGAGGTCGCCGACGCCTGGGAGGGCGTCATCTCGATCTTCCGCGACTACGGCTACCGACGCCTGCGCTCGCGTGCCCGGCTGAAGTTCTTGGTCAAGGACTGGGGCATCGAACGATTCAGGGAAGTCCTCGAGACCGAGTACCTCCATCGCGAGCTCCTCGACAACCCGTCACCGGAGCGCGCGACCAGGAACGGTGACCACATCGGCGTGCACGAGCAGAAGGATGGCAAGTTCTACATCGGCGCCGCGCCCACGGTCGGCCGCATCAACGGCGCGGTCCTCACCGGTCTCGGCGACATCGTCGAGTCCTACGACGTCGCGGGCGTGCGGCTCACGGCGTACCAGAAGCTGGTGATGATCGGGGTCGACGGCGACAAAGTCGAGGACGTCGTCGCCGCCCTCGACCGGATCGGTCTCCAGGCGCGGCCTTCGGTGTGGCGTCGCTCCACGATGGCCTGCACGGGACTGGAATTCTGCAAGCTCGCGATCGTGGACACCAAGCAGCGGGCTCACGACCTGATCGACGAGCTCGAGCGCAGGTTCCCCGACCTCGACACACCGATCACGGTCAACGTCAACGGCTGCCCGAACTCCTGCGCCCGCACGCAGGTCGCCGACATCGGGCTCAAGGGTCAACTGGTCATGGACGAGGACGGCAACCAGGTGGAGGGTTTCCAAGTCCACCTCGGCGGCGGTATCGGCCTGACCGCCGAGCTCGGCCGCAAGCTGCGCGCCCACAAGGTCACCAGCAAGGAGCTCGACGACTACGTCACGAACGTGGTCCGCGCATACCTCGACCAGCGCCAGGACGACGAGTCCTTCGCCGCCTGGGTCGCCCACGCCGACGAGGAGTTCCTCCGCGGCGAGAAGGCACTCGAGGCGATCTGATGAACGAGGCCATCCATGTCTGAGCGCTCACAACCTCAGCTCTGCCCATATTGCGGCGACGTAGACCTCCGCCCCCACGAGGTGGAGTCAGAGTCCGGGGAGATCACCTCTCCGCACGGCACCTGGCAGTGCAGATCCTGCCTGCGCGCCTTCTCCCTCAAGATGCTCGGACTGATCCGTCCCGTCACGCCAGGAGGTGGCTCATGACTGCCGCCACCACCACCGCTGCTGCGGCGTATCGCGGGAGCCACACTGCCGATCGATCTCCCGAGGAGCTCCGCGAGATCATCTCCCACGTCGGGGCCGAGCTCGAGCTGGCACCCGCCGAGGACATCATCGAGTGGGCCGCGGCCACGTTCGGGGAGAAATTCTGCGTCACCTCCTCGATGGGCGACGCCGTCCTGGCCCATCTGGCCTCGAAGGTCGTCCCCGGGATCGACGTGGTGTTCCTCGACACCGGCTATCACTTCGCCGAGACCATCGGCACCCGCGACGCTGTCGAGGCGAGCCTGCCGGTCAACCTGATCACGATCGCTCCCGAGCAGAGCGTGGCCGAGCAGGATGCCGAGCACGGCAAGGACCTCTACAAGACTGACCCCGACCGTTGCTGCGCGCTGCGGAAGGTCGCCCCGCTGGCCGCTTCCCTGGCCAACTACGACGCATGGGCCACCGGCCTGCGCCGCGCCGAGACCCAGAACCGGGTGATCTCGCCGGTGATCGGCTGGGACGCCAGGAAGGGCAAGGTCAAGGTCTCCCCCATCGCCCGCTGGAGCGACGAGCAGGTCGAGAAGTACATCGAGGAGAACGACATCCTCGTGAACCCGCTCGTGTACGACGGCTACCCGTCGATCGGCTGCTGGCCGTGCACCCAGCGTGTTGCCCCCGGCGAAGACCCGCGCAGTGGTCGCTGGGCGGGCTTGAACAAGACCGAGTGCGGGATCCACGCATGAACCGGATCCTGCACTCGTCCACCACATCCGGAACCGACAACGACGTCGTTCTCCACGCAGTATCTCCCGAAGGGAGGCGGCACTGATGGCTGCTCCTGCTCTGATTGCCCTGGCTCACGGAAGTCGTGACCCCAGGTCCTCCGACACGATCACCGCTCTGGTCAACGAGGTTCGATCGATGCGCCCCGACCTACGCATCGAGCCGGCGTTCCTCGAGCTCGCCAAGCCCTCGTTCGCCCAGGTGGTCTCCCGCCTGGTCCGCGCAGGGCACGACGAGATCGTGGTCGTACCACTGCTGCTCAGCGACGCCTACCACGCGAAGGTCGACGTGCCCTCCGCCGTCGCGGACCAGACCGCCAAGCACGCAGGGCTGCGGATCCGGGTGACCGACATCCTCGGTCTCGAACAGGCCTTCCTCGAGGTCCTCGACCTACGTCTGCGCGCTGCACTCAAGGACGCCCGCGTCCGTGAGCTCGACGCCCTGGTGCTCGCCGCCGCAGGCTCCAGCGACCCACTGGCCAATCAGGCCGTCGGTCGGCTCGCGCGGCTCTGGGGCACGAAGCACAAGCTGCCGGTCAAGGCTGCCTTCGCCTCGGCCACTCCCCCGGCCACCGGAGAGGCCGTGCGCGCATTCCGCACCGAAGGACGCCGCCACGTCGCCGTCGCCTCGATGTTCCTGGCTCCCGGATTCCTGCAGGATCGGGCCGCCGAGCTCGCGCTCGAGGCGGGGGCAGTCGCGGTCTCCGACCCGCTGGGCGCCCACCCGACGCTGTCGCGGACCATCCTGGCCCGCTATGCCGTCGGGGCTGTCGAACTCGTCCCGGTCTGAGGGCCGTTCTCCGGGCGTTCCGTGCAGAATGCAGGTCCGCATGGCGTTCTGGCATGCACACTGCACGGAACGCCAGGCCCGGGGCGCGGAAGCTCAGGTTCACCCGACCAGGGTGTTGAGCAGGTGCTCCAACTCTCGCTCCGGGTCCGCGGCCAGTCCGCTGTGGACCGGGCCGGGTTGGAGCACGGTGCTCTTGGGGGCCTTCACGAACCCGAAACGTACGCCGATCGGCTGACCGGCCGCGGCCCCGCCGCGCTGGTCGCCGGCACAGACGCCTTCGACGAACTCGAGCGCGGAGCGCACCTGGTCGAGGTCGAGCCTGCGGTCCAGGGCGCTGAGCCGGTCCCGGTCGACGCGCCACGCAGCGGCCAGGTAGTCCGCCATCTGGCAGTAGAGGACCACGCCGACGTTGACGAACTCTTCGCGCTCGATGCGCGGCACGCAGCGTAGGACGACGTACTGGTAGGCAAGCCTGCCCGACCCGCTCATGACCGGCCCCCCGGCAGCCACTTCCGCGCGCCCAGTCGCGCACACAGGAAGGCAACGTACGCCGCACGCACGGCCTCCGCATCCTCTGCGCCGGGAACAGGCTCGAGCCACTCGTCGGGGACCTGCGCCAAGATGTCGAGGAACACCGACTCGTCGAGGAGAGCCGAGATCCGCTGGTCCGCCGCGGGCAGCTCGTCGACGTGGCCGAGCATCACGTGGTCGCTGGCGTCCCAGGGTTGCTTCGCGAAGCGAGCCGGGTCGGTGACTCCACGACTCCAGGCATGGTGGAAGTAGAG
>JAKDNC010000260.1 GCA_030452025.1 Nocardioides sp.
TGGACCTGATCGCAGCCTGGGCCTGGCGGTTCCTGGTGATCGCGGTGGCCAGCGCCGCGATCCTGTGGGTGCTGGCGTACTTCGCGGTGATCACGCTGCCGCTGATCATCGCGCTGCTGATTGCTGCCCTGGCCAACCCGGGGGTGAAGGCGCTGAAGCAGATCGGCATCCCGCAGAGCCTCTCCGCGGGACTGGTGACGGTGAGCGGCCTGGCCATGCTGGGCGCCCTGCTCACCTTCGTCGGCCGTGAGGTGATCCAGGGCGGCAACGATCTCGCCGACCAGGTCGTGACCGGTCTGGAGGAGATCCGCACGTGGCTCCGAGAAGGTCCGTTGAACGCGAGCGACTCCCAGATCAACGGGTGGATCACGCAGGTGCAGGACTCGATCACCGAGCGCACCCAGGACCGAGAGGTGGTTGCCCAGGTGACCGAGGTCGGCGCGGCCCTGGGTCACGTCGTCGCGGGCATCTTCATCGTGCTCTTCGCGACCTTCTTCTTCCTCGCCGACGGCGAGCGGATCTGGGCCTGGATGGTCCGGATGTTCCCCCGCGTCGCGCGGGAGCGGGTCGACTCCTCGGGCCGTGTGGCCTGGGTGTCGCTGACCCAGTTCGTCCGTGCGACGGTGATCGTGGCGCTGGTCGACGCGGTCGGCATCATGATCGTGGCGGCCATCCTCAAGGTGCCGCTGGTGCTGCCCCTCGGCGTCCTGGTCTTCCTGGGCGCCTTCATCCCGATGGTGGGCGCGACGATCGCCGGGTCGGTCGCCATCCTCGTCGCGCTGGTCGCACAGGGGCCGTTCACCGCGCTGCTGATGCTCGGTGGCGTGATCCTCGTCCAGCAGGTCGAGGGGCACATCCTGCAGCCGTTCCTGATGGGCCGGTTCGTCTCGGTCCATCCACTCGCTGTCATCGTCGCCATCGGCTGTGGTGTCCTCGTGGCCGGCATCGGCGGCGCACTGATCGCCGTGCCCCTGGCGGCAGTGGTCAACGCGGTGGGGCAGCATCTTGCGTCCTACACCGCGGTGGGCGAGGAGGAGCCGGAGGAGCAGCTGGAGGAGGAGCTCGTCGATGCGGGACGAGATCCGGATGCCATGAATGACCCCGAGAAGCTCGCAGACGGAGAAGATCATGAGTGAGATCCCCACAGTGACCGCGGCCGACGTCGAGTCGGCCAGAACCATGCTCGAGGGGGTGTCGATCCTGACACCGATGGAGGAGTCGCGCTGGCTCTCCCAGCGCGCTGGCGGCGAGGTCAGACTCAAGTGCGAGAACCTGCAGCGCACCGGATCCTTCAAGATCCGCGGTGCCTATGTCCGCATCGCCCGGCTCACCGAGGAGGAGCGCGCCCACGGTGTGGTCGCGGCGTCCGCGGGCAATCACGCCCAGGGTGTCGCGCTGGCGGCCCGTCTGCTCGGCATCAAGTCCACGGTCTTCATGCCCGAGGGCGCACCGATCCCCAAGGAGAAGGCGACTCGGGCGTATGGCGCGGACGTCGTGTTCCACGGTCGCTACATCGACCAGGCGCTGATCGCCGCTCAGGAGTTCGCCGACCGCACCGGAGCCGTTCTCATCCACCCCTTCGATCACGAGGACATCGTGGCCGGGCAGGGCACGGCAGGTCTCGAGATCCTCGAGCAGTCTCCCGGGGTCCGCACCGTTCTGGTGCCGACCGGCGGGGGCGGGCTGGTCGCCGGCATCGCCACTGCGATCAAGGCCAAGCGGCCCGACGTACGCATTGTCGGGGTCCAGGCCGAGGGCGCCTCGACGTTCGGCGCCTCCCTGGCCAAGGGCGCGCCGGTGGCTCTGCAGAGCATGCAGACCATGGCCGACGGCATCGCCGTCGGTTGCCCCGGCGAGGTGCCCTTCAAGGCAGTCCAGGAGTACGTCGACGACATCATCACCGTCTCCGAGGAGTCGATGTCGCGGGCGCTGCTCTCGCTGGTCGAGCGGGCCAAGATGGTCGTCGAACCAGCCGGTGCGGTGGCGGTGGCTGCGGTCCTCGACCACCCGGACGCCTTCGAGACGCCGGCGGTCGCCGTGCTCTCCGGCGGCAACATCGACCCGCTGCTGCTCGGGAAGGTGATCCGGCACGGCATGGCTTCGGCCAGCCGCTACCTCAATCTGCGGGTCTGCATCCCCGACACCCCGGGTGGGCTCGCGCACCTGTTGACCCAGCTCGCCGAGGCACAGGCGAACGTGCTCGAGGTGGCCCATGAGCGGATCTCACCGTCGCTGCTGCTCGACGAGGTCGAGGTGCAGGTCCAGGTCGAGACCCGCGGGAAGGAGCACGCCGCGACCCTGCTCAGCATGCTGCGCGAGCGTGGGTATCGCGTCTACGAGTGAGTCGCTCCGTCGCGGAAACTCCTCAGAAGTGCCCTTCGGGCGTCCCATTTGCTAAAGTCGTCTCTTCGACACCTCAAGCAGGCCGGGCAGTGCTGCCAAGGGCGCATGCACCGTGCCTTCTCGGCCTACGCACGCAGCCGATTGAACAGCACTTCGAGGTGTCACCGACACCATGACCACGCGGGTAATGGCTATTGCCATACCCACAACGGGACAGCAGGAGACACACCATGACCGAGCAGGGCACCATCTGGCTCACCCAGGATGCTTACAACAAGCTCCAGGCCGAACTGGACGAACTGCGCGGCCCGATCCGCCAGCAGGTCATCGAGCGGATCAGCACCGCGCGTGACGAGGGAGACCTCAAGGAGAACGGCGGCTATCACGCTGCCCGCGAGGAGCAGGGCAAGGTCGAGGGGCGCATCGCGCAGCTCGAGGACATGTTCCGTCGCGCAGAGGTGGGCGAGACGCCTCCCGACGACGGCGTCGTCGAGCCGGGCATGGTCGTGACCTACCGCTTCGTCGGTGACGACGACCCCGAGGTCTTCCTGCTCGGTGCCCGCGAGATCAAGGAGGACGGCGACGACCTCGAAGTCTTCTCCCCGCAGTCCCCGCTCGGCTCCGCGATACACGGACGCAAGAAGGGCGAGACCGTCGCCTACCCTGCACCCAACGGCAAGGAGCTCAAGGTCGAGATCGTCGACGCGAAGCCCTACAAGCGCTGATCGAGCGGCCGGTCCGCCGGTCACGATCGTTCACGGCCCCGGAAGGTGACCTCGAAGGTGACCTCCGGGGCCGTTCTCGTGTCCTCGGTCGGCGAGCCGTAGGTGTCCGTCCGCCCGGTCTACTGGGGCCGGGGCTGGTCCTTCGCGGTGCAGCCGACCAGGTCCACCGACGAAGCCTTGCGCACGGTCTTGATGGACACCTCGTTGGAACCTTCGCTGGGCTCGAAGTTGAGCTCGCCCACGACCACGTGGTCGGTCGACAGAGCCCGGATCTGACAGTTCGGGTCGACCGCGCCGTCCAGCTTCACCCGGACCACGGCCTTGGCGGTGTGGGTGTCGACGACCGAGAAGGTGTTCATCTCGCTCGCCACCCGGGGTGTCGAGTGGAACCATCCGGCCCAGACCACCCAGAGCGCAGCCACGACCACGGCCACGACGATCGTGATGATCAGCACCACACGCCGACCCGGGTGATGGGTCCCGTAACGGTCGGCCAGGTCAACGCTCACGGGGCAATGGTCCCATCCCCGATCCAGCGCCGACGCTCCGGCCCATCGGGGTGCGCACTAGGATCTTCGGCATGCACAACGCTTCGCGATCCGGCCTCCGACTGATGCACGTCCACGCCCACCCCGACGACGAGTCCAGCAAGGGTGCTGCGTCCACGGCGAGGTACGTCGCCGAGGGCGTCGACGTACACGTCGCCACCTGCACCGGCGGTGAACGGGGGTCGATCCTCAACCCGCGCATGGAGCGCCCCGAGATCCTCGAGAACATCACCGAGGTGCGCCGCAAGGAGATGGAGGCAGCTCGCGACATCCTGGGCGTCACGCAGGACTGGCTCGGGTTCGTCGACTCCGGCTGGCCCGACGGCGACCCGAAACCGCCGCTCCCGGACGGCTGCTTCGGGTTGGTGCCGGTCGAGGAGGCCGCCGCTGCGCTGGTGAAGTTGATCCGCGAGTTCCGCCCGCACGTCGTCACGACGTACGACGAGAACGGCGGCTACCCGCACCCGGACCACGTCATGTGCCACAAGGTCTCGATGCACGCCTTCGAGGCGGCTTCCGACCCGGAGCGCTATCCCGAGGCGGGGGAGCCGTGGCAGCCGCTGAAGCTCTACTACCAGCACGGCTTCAACCGGCCCCGCACCGTCGCGATCCACGAGGCGATGGAGGCCGCCGGACTCGATTCGCCGTGGAAGCAGCGCCTCGAGAAGTGGAAGCCGGATCCGCAGCACGACGCCCGGATCACCACCCGTGTGCCGTGCGATGACTACTTCGATGTGCGTGACCGGGCACTGCTGGCGCACGCCACCCAGATCGATCCTGACGGTCACTGGTTCGCGGTCCCACTCGCCCTCCAGCAGGAAGTCTGGCCGACCGAGGAGTTCGAGCTGGTGGTCAGCCACGTCGAGACCAGCCTCCCCGAGGACGACCTGTTCGCCGGGATCCGGGTCGACGCGGCCTCGCAGCCCGCGAAGTGAGAGACTTGGCCCCATGAACGCGCTGCTCCTGACCCTGGCCGACGACGACAAGGCCCCAGCCGCCAAGGACGTCGTCGCGGGCTGGACCGGATTCGCAGTCTTCCTCGGCCTGATCGTCGTCGTGGCGCTGCTCTGCTGGAGCATGATCCGTCAGCTGCGCAAGGCCCAGGCGGCCAAGGACGCCGGAGTGTACGGCGACGAGCCGGCCACCAGCCAGCGCGAGGACGGCGACTCAGACGTCGCGGGACCGACGTCGACCGACCAGGCTCCGACCGACCAGGCTCCGGCCGACCACGGCAGCGACTCCTGAGCCCGAAGGCACGACGACCCGCTGCGCGCCCGCGTAGAGGTTCATCGCGGTTCCTCGGGTGAAGCCGCCCAGGGTCATCCCGGCTTCCGCGGCCAGATCGACGGCCAGGGTCGACGGTGCGGAGACGGCCGAGAGGACGGGGATTCCCGCCATCCAGGCCTTCTGGACGAGCTCGAACGACGTCCGCCCGCTGACCTGGAGGATGGTGCCGCGCAGTGGCAGTCTCTCCTCGAGCATCGCCCAACCGATCACCTTGTCGACCGCGTTGTGGCGACCGACGTCCTCGCGGACGCAGAGCGTCTCGCCCTGGGGGGTGAACAGCCCCGCGGCATGCAGCCCACCGGTGCGCTGGAAGATCACCTGCTGCTCACGCAGACGGTCGGGGAGCGCGAGCAGGACGTCACGGTCCACGGTGACCGGGTCGGTGGCGACGGCCCAGAGCGCCTTGGTACGGACCGCGTCCAGACTGTCCTTGCCGCAGAGCCCGCAGGAGCTGGAGGTGAGGAAGTTCCGGTTCGGCTCCGGGACACTCACGTGAGCAGCGGGGGTCACGTCGACGATGTTGCGTTGAGGGTCCGGGACGCCCTCGTCGCAGTAGCGCACACCGGCCACGTCCCCGACGAGCGAGACGAAGCCCTCGGAGACCAGGAACCCGACGGCGAGCTCGAAGTCGTCGCCGGGGGTGCGCATGGTG
>JAKDNC010000261.1 GCA_030452025.1 Nocardioides sp.
CCCTAGCGGATGGCCTGGAGGCTGCCGGCATCCCCCACACGGTGATCGGTGACGCCGGCGAGGTCGGTTACATCGAGAACGCCATGCACTCGGCGTGGAAGTTCGCCACCTCCTACTGACTGTCCCGGCCACCGCCCGGACCGGGAGAGCGATTCACCGGCCCCGCCCGGGGCGCGGTACCCTTTGACGCAGAGGCGTTCGAGCCGTCATCAGCGGTGAGCCTCCGGAAGAACGGCATCCGGGTCTGTGCCCGGTTGCCCAGTAGAACCGGACGGGCGGGCCCGTGACAGCCCATGACGAAGCGGTCATCGCGTCAGCGGTGACAAGCGAGGTGGTACCGCGGCTGCCCGGCAGGGCAGGTCGTCCTCGTGGCAGGCAGCCCGAGTTGCACGACGTACCGCAGGAGAGCACCCATGATCTACCCCAAGGCTTCCTCTGATGGCAGTGACGCCGTCGCATCGAGCCCGAAGTTCCCCGACATCGAGCAGCGGGTGCTGGACTACTGGGAAGCGGACGGGACGTTCCGGGCCAGCGTCGACCAGCGCGATGCCGGCGAACGCGGGGAGAACGAGTTCGTCTTCTACGACGGCCCGCCGTTCGCGAACGGGCTGCCGCACTACGGCCACCTCCTGACCGGCTACGTCAAGGACGTCGTGCCGCGATACCAGACGATGCGCGGCAGGCGGGTCGAGCGCCGCTTCGGCTGGGACACCCACGGCCTGCCAGCCGAGCTCGAGGCGATGCGTCAGCTCGGCCTCAAGACCACCGACGAGATCCACGAGATGGGGATCGAGAGGTTCAACGACGCCGCTCGCGCCTCGGTGCTGAAGTACACCGACGATTGGCAGGACTACGTCACCCGCCAGGCCCGTTGGGTCGACTTCGACCATGACTACAAGACGCTCAACCCGGACTACATGGAGAGCGTCATCTGGGCGTTCAAGTCCCTCTTCGACAAGGGCTACATCTACGAGGGCTTCCGGGTGCTGCCCTACTGCTGGAACGACGAGACCCCGCTGTCCAACCACGAGCTGCGCATGGACGACGACGTCTACAAGAGCCGGCAGGACCCCGCGGTCACCGTCGGCTACCGGCTCGACGGGACCGGCGATGACCCGGTGCTCGACGGCGCGCACGTCCTGGTCTGGACCACCACGCCGTGGACGCTGCCCTCCAACCTCGCGGTGATGGTCGGCACGGAGATCGACTACGTCGTGGTCGAGGCCCCGGTCCCCGGACCCGAGAACAAGGACGTGGAGTCGGCGCGCTATCTGCTCGCGGAGGCCCGGCTGCCGGCTTACTCCCGTGAGCTCGCCGACGACGACGGTGAGTTCCACGTCCTTGGGCGCTACCGCGGCGCGGATCTGCTGGGTCGCACCTACGCGCCGCCGTTCTCCTACTACGCGGGCCACCAGAATGCGTTCCGCGTGGTTGCCGCGGACGACGCCGTCACCACCACCGACGGTACGGGTGTCGTGCACACCGCCGGAGCCTTCGGTGAGGTCGACAAGGAGATCACCGACCGCGAAGGCATCGAGGCGGTGATGCCGGTCGGCAAGGACGGCCGGTTCACCCACCCGGTCGATGAGTATGCCGGGATGCTGGTCTTCGAAGCGAACCTGCACATCATCGACCACCTGAAGGCCGCCACACGGGCGACGGCGTCCCCCGTGGGCCCCCTGAACGGCGAGGAGGCCGCTTCGCTTCCCGATTCGGACGTTACGTCGAACCAGGCTCGCTCCGCTCGCGAATCGACGGGGTCAGTCACCGACGGCACCGTGCTGCTGCGCCGGGAGTCCTACGAGCACTCCTACCCGCACTGCTGGCGCTGCCGCGAACCCCTGATCTACAAGGGCGTCTCGTCGTGGTTCGTCGAGGTCACCGCCTTCAAGGACCGGATGCTCGAGCTCAACGAGCAGATCCGCTGGACTCCTGACCACATCAAGCACGGCCAGTTCGGCAAGTGGCTGGAGAACGCCCGGGACTGGTCGATCACGCGCAACCGGTTCTGGGGCTCCCCGGTGCCGGTGTGGAAGAGCGACGACGAGGCCTATCCGCGCGTCGACGTCTACGGTTCGTTCGAGGAGATCGAACGTGACTTCGGCACCCTGCCACGCAATGCCGAGGGCGAGCCCGACCTGCACCGACCGTTCGTCGACCAGCTCACGCGGCCCAATCCCGACGACCCCCGGCCACTCGATGCTGGGAAGTCGACGATGCGCCGGGTCGAGGACGTCCTGGACGTGTGGTTCGACTCCGGCTCCATGCCCTACGCCCAGGTGCACTACCCGTTCGAGAGCGCGGACTGGTTCGACGGTGTCGACGGAGGGGGTGGGCACTTCCCGGGCGACTTCATCGTCGAGTACATCAATCAAACCCGCGGCTGGTTCTACACCCTTCACGTGCTGGCCACGGCGCTGTTCGACAAGCCGGCGTTCTCGTCGGTGGTCTGTCACGGGATCGTGCTCGGCTCCGACGGCAACAAGATGAGCAAGTCCCTGCGCAACTATCCGGACGTCAACGAGGTCTTCGACAGTGCCGGTGCCGACGCGATGCGCTGGTTCCTGATGGCCTCGCCGATCCTGCGCGGCGGCAACCTGGTCGTCACCGACCAGGGCATCCGCGACACCGTCCGCCAAGTGCTGATCCCGCTGTGGAACAGCTGGTATTTCTTCTCGCTCTACGCCAACGCGGCCCACGACGGTGCGGGGTACGACGCGCAGAGCTGTCTGGGTCGCGCGGATGAGCTGGACAACCCGCTCGACCGCTACCTGTTGGCCAAGCTGCGCCAGCAGGTCGAGACGATGACCGCACAGATGGACGCCTACGACATCGCCGGTGCGTGTGGGTCGACGCGCGGCTTTCTGGACGTGCTGACCAACTGGTACATCCGCCGTTCCCGTGAGCGGTTCTGGTCGACCGACGGCGAGCTCGACACCGACGCCTTCGACACCCTCTACACCGTGCTCGAGGTGCTGGCCCGGGTCGCGGCGCCGCTGCTCCCGCTCACGCTGGAGGAGATGTGGCGAGGGCTCACCGGTGGCCGCTCGGTCCACCTGACCGACTGGCCCGAGGTCTCGGGGCTGCCCGACGACGACGCGCTGGTCACGTCGATGGACGTCGTGCGCGATGTCTGCTCCGCGACCTCCGCACTGCGCAAGGCCGCGTCCCTGCGCAACCGGCTGCCGCTGTCGCGGCTGACCATCGTGGTCGAGGATGCCTCGTCGCTGAAGGGTTTCGAGCGCATCGTCTCCGACGAGGTCAACGTGAAGTCGGTGCGCCTGTTGGACGCGGGCGCTCCGGAAGCAGACTCGTACGGCGTGTCCCAGAAGTTGACCGTCAACGCCCGTGCGGCCGGACCACGACTGGGAAAGGACGTCCAGACCGTGATCAAGGGCTCCAAGAGCGGAGACTGGACCGCGGTGACCGAGCCCGATGGCACCGTCACGGTGACCTCCGGTGGGCTCGAGCTGGTCGACGGCGAATTCGCCCTGGAGACGGTGGCCGGCGCCGACGAGGGCTCCGCGACCGGGATGCTCGCGGGCGGCGGGTTCGTCGTCCTCGAGACCGTGGTCACCCCCGAGCTGGCTGCCGAGGGCCTGGCCCGCGATCTGGTGCGCGCCGTCCAGCAGGCGCGCCGCGACGCGGGTCTGGACGTCTCTGACCGGATCAAGCTGACCGTCGCCGGTGGGCCCGAGGTCATCGACGCGGCGCGCGTGCACGCCGAGCTGATCGCGGGGGAGACCCTGGCGACCGGGTTCGACGCGGTCGCTGAGCTGGCCCCCGGCGTCGAGGGCACTGCAGTCGAGGTGGGAGAGGGCCGGAAGGCGACGGTCGCGCTGATGCTCAACTGATGGGCAGATGGGGGAGCGGAGGCCATGGGCATGTGGTCCTTTGGTTGGATGGGGGCATGCCCGAACTCGACCTCAGCACGGATGCCGTCAGCCTCACCGAGCAGCTCGTCAACATCGAGTCGGTGAGCCTGGACGAGAAGTCCATCGCCGACGCGGTCGAAGCCGCCCTCGTGAGCCTCGACCACCTCAGCGTCACCCGGCTGGGCAACACGGTCGTCGCCCGCACCGACCTCGGACGTGACGAGCGAGTCGTGATCGCAGGCCACATCGACACCGTGCCGCTCAACGACAACCTGCCGGCCCGGCGCGACGAGGAACACCTCCACGGCCTGGGCAGCTGCGACATGAAGGGTGGCGACGCGGTGATGCTGAAGATTGCGGCGACCCTGCCCGAGCCGAACCGCGACCTAACCTTCATCTTCTACGAGGCCGAGGAGATCGACGAGACCTACAACGGACTCAAGATGCTCTCCCAGCAGGCACCGGAATTGATGAACGCTGACTTCGCGATTCTCATGGAGCCGTCCAACGCGGTCGTCGAGGCCGGCTGCCAGGGCACGATGCGCATCGACGTCCGTACCACCGGCGAACGCGCCCACAGCGCCCGCAGCTGGATGGGCGTCAACGCGATCCACGGCGCCGCCGACATCCTGGCCCGGCTCGCCGCCTACGACGCGCGCAGGCCGGTGATCGACGGGCTCGAATACCACGAGGGCCTCAACGCGGTCTTCATCCGCGGAGGCGTCGCCGGCAACGTGCTCCCTGACGAATGCGTCGTCGAGGTCAACTTCCGCTTCGCCCCCGATCGCTCCGAGGCCGACGCAGAGGGCTTCCTGAGCGACTTCTTCGAGGGATACGACATCACAGTCACCGACACCGCACCGGGCGCGCTGCCGGGACTCTCCGTCCCCGCGGCCGCGGCATTCCTCCAGGCCGTCGGCGGGGAGGCGAATCCCAAGTTCGGCTGGACCGACGTCGCCCGCTTCACCGGACTGGGCGTTCCTGCGGTGAACTTCGGGCCCGGCGATCCCCTGCTGGCCCACAAGCAGGAGGAGCACGTCCCGTTCCAGGACATCGTCCGTTGCTAGGACCAGCTCCGCGCCGGGCTGGGAGGGGAACGATGACCACCGACCGGCAGCGGGACAAGTATCGCGGACCCGAGCTGATGCGTCGCTCCCAGGTCGACAGTGGTACGACGGACCAGCGGCTCCTCGACTCGCGCGGGCCTACGGACTGGGTGCACACCGACCCCTGGCGAGTCCTGCGGATCCAGGCCGAGTTCGTCGAGGGGTTCGGCGCACTCGCCGAACTCGGACCGGCGATCGGCGTCTTCGGCTCCGCACGCACTCCTGTCGACCACCCGACGTACGCCCAGGCAGAGGCAGTCGGACGCCGGCTCGTGGAGGCTGGCTTCGCGGTGATCACCGGAGGTGGCCCCGGTGCCATGGAGGCGGCGAACAAGGGCGCCTCGGAGTCTGGCGGTGTCAGCGTCGGGCTCGGGATCGAGCTTCCCTTCGAGACCGGCCTGAACAGCTGGGTCGACAAGGGCATCAACTTCCGCTACTTCTTCGCCCGCAAGACCATGTTCGTGAAGTACTCGCAGGCCTTCATCTGCCTGCCGGGCGGATTCGGCACCCTCGACGAGATGTTCGAGGCACTGGTCCTGGTGCAAACGAAGA
>JAKDNC010000262.1 GCA_030452025.1 Nocardioides sp.
AAGAAAACTCCGCCAAGAAACTTCGGCCAAGAAGAACGGTCGGCGGCAATGCGGTGCCCCCGGAAGGATTCGAACCTTCGCTCCCGCCTCCGGAGGGCGGTGCTCTATCCCCTGAGCTACGGGGGCTCATGGCGTGGCAAGACTTTACATGGCCCTGCGCGACGACGTGCAATCGCATCGGCGATGCCACGTCCTGATATCGATGTGAGTCGGGCGGTCGTCCGCCGATAGGCTGGCCCGGTGACCCCCGAACAGCTCTCCACCGTGATCGTCGACGCCCTCAATGCCCTCGTGGGTGAAGGTGCCGTCAACCTGCCCGACGGCGTGCCGGACTCGGTGACGGTCGAACGACCGCGGCAGAAGGGGCACGGGGACTACGCCACCAACGTGGCGCTCCAGCTTGCCAAGAAGGCCCAGATGCCACCCCGTGCCTTCGCCGAGCTGATGGTCGCGAAACTGACCGCCGAGGACGGGATCGCCGACGTCGAGATCGCCGGGCCGGGCTTCCTCAACATCACCGTCGAGACCGGCGCCCAGGGGGAGGTGGCCGCGCGGATCGTCGCGGCCGGTGCGTCGTACGGAACGACCGCGACGCTGGCCGGAATCCGCATCAACGTCGAGTTCATCTCCGCCAATCCGACCGGCCCCCTACACCTGGGACACACCCGTTGGGCCGTGGTGGGTGATGCTGTTTCGCGTGTCCTTGAGGCGGCCGGAGCTGACGTGGTCCGGGAGTTCTACATCAACGACCGCGGCAACCAGATGAACCTCTTCGGTGCCTCCATCGAGGCGGCCGCGCTCGGCAACCCGATCCCGGCCGACGGTTATCAAGGTGACTACATCCATGACTTGGCGAAGGAGGTCGTGGACCGCGAGCCCGGGATCATCGACCTGACCGGAGAGGAGCGGTTGATCGCCTTCCGGGAGGCGGGCTACGCGCTCCAGCTCGCCCAGCAGCAGGGCCAGCTCGAACGGTTCCAGACCCACTTTGACGTTTGGTTCTCCGAGCGCTCTCTCCACGAGAGCGACGACGTCGCTGCCGGGCTGGAAAAGCTCCGCGACGAAGGGCACCTGTTCGATGCAGACGGCGCCCTGTGGATGAGGACCACCGACTTCGGTGACGACAAGGACCGGGTCCTGATCCGCTCCGACGGTGACCTGACCTATTTCGCCAGCGACACGGCGTACTACGTCAACAAGCGCGGCCGAGGCTTCGACGTCTGCCTCTACCTGCTCGGCGCCGACCACCACGGGTACGTCGGCCGGCTCCGCGCGATGGCCGCCTGTGCGGGTGACGACCCCGACCAGTCCCTCGAGGTGCTCATCGGTCAGATGGTGAAGATCCTCAAGGACGGCGAGGAGCTCAAGCTCTCCAAGCGGGCCGGAACTCTGGTCACGCTTGAGGAGCTCGTTGACCTCATCGGCGTGGATGCGCTGCGCTACACGCTCTCGCGCTACCCGAGCGACTCGCCGTTGACGCTCGACGTCGCCGAGATCACCCGCCAGGCCTCCGACAACCCGGTATTCTACGTGCAGTACGCCCACGCCCGGGTCTCCTCGATCCTGCGCAACGCAACCGACCTGGGGATGTCTCCTGCCAAGGACGACTTCGACCCGTCGCTGCTCTCCCACGAGAAGGAGGGTGACCTGCTCCGCGCACTGGCCGCCTTCCCGGGAGTGGTCGCATCGGCGGCGCAGCTGCGCGAACCGCACCGGGTGGCGCGCTACCTGGAGGACACGGCTGCGGCGTACCACAAGTTCTACGACAGCTGCCGGGTCCTGCCGATGGGCGACGAGGAGCCCAACGACCTCCACCGCGCCCGGCTGCTGCTGGTCGCTGCCACCCGCACCGTCCTGGCCAACGGCCTCGCGCTGCTGGGCGTCTACGCACCACAACGGATGTGAGTTGAATGCGTGCACCCGAAGCCGGCTGGGCCCACGCCGAAGGTCCCCGGGGGCCTTCCTGGCTGCGTCAGCCGGGCGAGGTCAACGACCTGGTCCCGGCGTTGTGGTCCAAGACTGCCCACAAGAACGCCGATGGTGCGCTTGTGGTCGGTGGCGTCGACGTCCGGGACTTGGTCACCGAGCACGGCTCCCCGGCGTACGTCCTCGACGAGGATGATTTCCGCAGCCGAGCCCGCGCCTTCCGCGACGCGTTCTCCGACAGCACGGGGTGGGACGTCTACTACGCGGGCAAGGCGTTCCTGTGCACCACGGTGGCTGGCTGGATCGCGGAGGAGGGGCTCTGCCTCGACGTCTGCTCCAACAGCGAGTTGACCGTGGCCCTGCGCGGTGGCGTCGACCCGGCCCGGATCGGCTACCACGGCAACAACAAGACGACGGTCGAGCTGCGCCGCGCCATCGATGTCGGGGTCGGCAGGATCGTGGTCGACTCCTTCCACGAGATCGCCCGCCTCGAGCAGATCACCGCTGCCACCGGCCAGAAGGTCCGCGTGATGATCCGGGTCACCGCCGGCGTGGAGGCGCACACCCACGAATACATCGCCACCGCACATGAGGACCAGAAGTTCGGCTTCTCGATCACCTCGGGCGACGCCTTCGAGGCAGTGCGTCGCGTCCACACCGCCCCGGGCCTGGACCTGCTGGGTCTGCACAGCCACATCGGGAGCCAGATCTTCGACTCCTCCGGCTTCGAGGTGGCCGCGCGTCGGGTGCTTGCGCTCCACGCCCGCGTCGCGGAGGACCTCTCGGTCGAGATGCCTGAGATGGACTTGGGTGGCGGCTTCGGCATCGCCTACACCACCCAGGATGACCCAGCCGAGCCCGCGGTGCTCGCGGAGGAGATGAGCAAGATCGTCGCCCACGAGTGCAAGGGCCTCGGCATCGCCGAGCCCCGGCTCTCGATCGAGCCCGGTCGCGCCATTGCCGGGCCGGGCACCTGCACCGTCTACGAGGTCGGCACGGTCAAGGAGGTCGCCCTCGACGGGCCCCAGGCGAACCGGCCGGTTCGCTTCTACGTGTCGGTCGACGGCGGGATGAGTGACAACATCCGCACTGCGCTCTACGACGCGGACTACTCCTGCACGCTCGCCTCCCGACGCTCTGAGGCACCCCCGGTGCTGGGCCGTGTGGTCGGCAAGCACTGCGAGTCAGGCGACATCGTGGTCATGGACGAGTTCGTCCCGGCCGACATCGACGCCGGTGACCTGTTGGCCGTTCCCGCGACCGGTGCCTACTGTCGCTCGATGGCAAGCAACTACAACCACGCCCTGCGGCCTCCGGTGATCGCTGTCCGGGACGGGGTCGCGCAGGTCGTCGTGCGCCGAGAGACCGAGGACGATCTCCTGGCCACGGACGTGACGCCGGGCAGCGGAGGAAGTCGTGATGGAGTCCAGGTGGATGGAGTGCAGTTGTGAGTGAGGGAGACAAGCGGCTCAAGGTCGCGGTGCTCGGCTGTGGTTCGGTCGGTTCACAGGTGGTGCGACTGCTCCTCGAGCAGGTCGATGACCTGGCCGCCCGGATCGGTGCCCGCACCGAACTGGTCGGAGTCGCCGTACGCCGGCTCGACGCGTCGCGTGAGGTCGAGGTGCCCGAGGGGCTGCTCACCACGGATGCGATGGGCCTGGCCACCCGCGAAGACGTCGACCTGGTGGTTGAGGTGATCGGCGGCATCGAGCCCGCTCGCTCGCTGATCCTCGGGGCACTGGAGAACGGCGCCTCCGTGGTCACGGCGAACAAGGCGCTCCTGGCCGAGGACGGGCCGACCCTCTTCGAGGCGGCGGCAAAGGCCAACCGCGACATCTTCTACGAGGCAGCGGTGGCCGGGGCGATCCCGATCCTCCGACCGCTGCGAGAGTCGCTGGCCGGGGACACGGTCACCCGCGTGCTCGGCATCGTCAACGGGACCACCAACTTCATCCTCGACAAGATGGACTCCTCCGGGGCGGGGTTCAGCGAAGCGCTCGAGGAGGCCCAGGACCTCGGCTATGCCGAGGCCGACCCGACCGCCGACGTCGAAGGCTTCGACGCGGCCGCCAAGGCGGCCATTCTGGCGAGCCTGGCCTTCCACACTCGAGTGACCGCTGCGGACGTCTACCGCGAGGGGATCGCCGAGGTCACCGCCGCCGACGTCGCATCCGCACGTGAGATGAAGTGTGTCGTGAAGCTGCTCGCGATCTGTGAGCTGAAGGACGGCGCGGTCTCGGCCCGGGTCCACCCGGCGATGATCCCGCTCTCGCATCCGCTTGCCTCGGTCCGTGAGGCCTACAACGCGGTCTTCGTCGAGTCCGAGGCTGCCGGACAGCTGATGTTCTACGGGCCCGGCGCCGGCGGATCGCCGACCGCGTCCGCCGTTCTCGGCGACCTGGTCTCGGCTGCCCGCAACCGGGCGGCGAACACCCGCGGCGTCGGCGAGTCGGCGTACGCCGATCGGGCCGTGCTCGCCATGGGCGACACCATCACCCGCTACCACGTCGGCATCGATGTGTTGGACCACGCAGGTGTCCTCGCGTCGGTGGCGACGGCTTTCGCGGAGCACGACGTCTCCATCCAGACGGTGCGCCAGGAGGGTCGTGCGGAGGATGCCCAGCTCGTGGTCGTCTCCCACCGCGCCACCGACGCCCAGCTCAGTGCGACCGTTGCGCACCTGCGCGAGATGGACATCGTGCGAGACGTCACCTCCGTGATGCGCGTGGAAGGGGAGCAGGAATGACCGAAGGGGATGCAGCATGACTGTCCACCAGCAACGGCATCAGTGGCGGGGAGTGATCGAGGAGTATCGCGAGCTCCTCGACATCCCGAAGGGGACACCGGCGATCACGCTGCGCGAGGGCGGCACCCCGCTCGTCGAGTCCGGCTGGCTCTCTGGCCTGACCGGCGGGCAGGTCTGGCTCAAGGTCGAGGGCGACAATCCGACCGGCTCGTTCAAGGACCGCGGCATGACTGCGGCGATCTCGGTGGCCAAGTTCGAGGGTGCCCGGGCCGTGGTGTGTGCCTCCACAGGGAACACCTCGGCATCCATGGCGGCCTACGCCGCGAAGGCCGGACTCAAGCCGCTCGTGCTGGTTCCCGAAGGAAAGATCGCAGCCGGAAAGATGGCACAGGCCATCGTTCACGGCGCCCAGGTGATCATGGTGCGAGGCAACTTCGACGACTGCCTCAACATTGCCCGCGACCTCTCGGAGAACTACCCGGTCGCGCTGGTGAACTCGGTGAATCCGGTGCGCCTGCAGGGGCAGAAGACCGGCGCCTTCGAGATCGTGGACTTCCTCGGCGACGCTCCTGATCTGCATTTCCTCCCTGTCGGCAACGCCGGCAACATCTCGGCGTACTGGCTCGGCTACCAGGAGTACAACGCCACCGGCAACACCACGCGAATGCCGGTGATGCGTGGGTTCCAGGCCGAGGGGGCCGCCCCGCTGGTGACCGGTGAGCCGTTCCCGGACCCGGAGACCAAGGCCACCGCGATCCGTGTCGGCAACCCGGCCTCGTGGAAGCTGGCCGAGGGCGCTGCGAGCGAGTCGGGTGGTGGTTTCACTGCCCTGACCG
>JAKDNC010000263.1 GCA_030452025.1 Nocardioides sp.
GATCGGCCATGCATCTCCGAGCGCTTGGTCGGCTGTACTACCGCTCAATGCCGATCAGGCCGAGGGCCGCCAATAGGCCAGCTAGATTCTCAAGGTCACCGGAGGCACTTCCCTCGAAGTCTGGAACGGGTCGTCTTTGCGCTTCCTCCTGGGTGGTAGCTGGGCCATTCTTCTCAATGTCCTCGATGAGCCAGTCCATCTCCTTGATCTCCTTGCGCTGCGCCTCGATGATTCCGTCTGCGAGTTCGCGAACGCGCACGTCATCGATGTCAGCTCGCTCGCTGGTCAGGATCGCGATGGAGTGGTGCGGGATCATGCCCTTCATGTAAGCCTGATCATCAACCAATACTTGGGATCGGGACAGGTACAGTCCCCCTGCTCCGAGCAGGACAGCCACCACGACGAGCACGATGTTGTATGCCCGGTTCTTGTACATCATGCTGCGCATGAAGACGAACATCACCAGCGCCATGGCGCCGCCCATCAGCAGCGCCATGTAGAAGCGTTCCTCGCTCCACCGCGCATGGTCGAGGACGAAGACATTCGAGTACATCAACACGAACATCACTACCGTCGAGGTGGCGATCATCAGACCGAAGCGCACGTACATTCGCTTCTCGTGCGCCTTCTGCTCTACCTCTGGACTCGAGCCACCTGCCTCGGTTGACTGCTGGTGTCGTTCCGGTGACATGAGTCTGTCCTTCCGTGCGAGTAGCAAGTTTGCGGTGTCGATGTCGGGTGGACGTCAGCATTCGTCGTCTACCGAAGCGCACGACATGTCGATGAGCTGACGAAGGCAGTGCTGTCGAAGCGGTTCGGGGAAGCCCTCGGCGAGCCGGTAGTAGACGATTCGGCCCTCTTTGCGCCGGGTAGCTAGACCAGCGGCGCGGAGGACCCGGAGCCCGTAGGAAGCGGCATCGTCGCTGACCGTCAGTACTAGCGCTAGGTCGCCCACACAGAGTTCGTCAACCACGTCAAGGGCGTACAGCGGCCGCGCGCGAGTCGGATCAGCCATCGACGACAACACACTGGTGAGGCGATCACCGTCTTCCGGTGAGGGCATCCGTTCGCGCGCCATCTCCAACCCCTGCGGGTCCACCGGATCTTGATGGCGCATGCCAACGTCGTACCCGATACCCGTGCAGCTATGCGGATGAGAGCGTGTGAAATGGGTACGGCGAACGATGAGAGATGGCTTGAGGGCTACCAGCCAGGTGCCCCGCCGCTGCAATCGAGGAGGAACCATGGTTCACACCAAGATGCTGGACGCGTATCCAAAGGACCTGGGCAATATCGACAAGGACAAGTTGTCAGAGTGCATCGCCGCTTGTTTCGAGTGTGCGCAGGCGTGTACGGCGTGTGCCGACGCGTGCCTTTCTGAGGACATGGTCGCGGAACTGACTAAGTGCATCCGGACCGATCTGGACTGCGCCGACATCTGCGTGGCCACAGGAAACACCCTCTCGCGGCACACGGGGTACGACGCGAATCTGACTCGCGCATTTCTGGAGGCCTGCGCGACCGCGTGCAAGACGTGCGGCGACGAGTGCGAGAGCCACGCTGAGATGCACGAACACTGCCGCATCTGTGCCGAGGTGTGCCGTCGGTGCGAGAATGCCTGTCGCGATCTACTCTCCAGCCTCGGCCAATCCTCGAGGTAGGCGCGGAATCGGATTCGGTCTTGTTGTCTGACTCTGCGGCGGACTCTGTCACTCATCCGGAACAGGCACCTCCTCATCTGCGACATATTCGGACTCAGCCAGTTCTCGCGCCCGCAACTTGGGAGCCGCCTAGTGGGGCGGACCGTCTATTGGCCAGGGGTTCGGCGAGCAACCCTCCATCGTCAGGGTCTGCTGCAACATAACGGGAGCGGGCGTCCCCGGCTCCGCGCAGGACTGGTGGGGGTATCCGAGCGCATGCCCGGTCTCATGATTGATGACGTACTGGCGGTACTCGCGAAGCGGCCGCTGGAACGGCTCTGCGCCGAAGAACCATCGCTTGGCGTTGATCACCACTCGGTCTTCGTTTCGGCAGGAAACTTCTCCCTTGGTGTCGAGGGGCGCACACAATTGATCGACAGTGTCAGGTGTCGCGAGCAGTATGCGTATCTCTTCGCCGCTGGCAACGCGTTCGAACTCGTGGTCGCCGACGCTTCGCCATCCCCTGTCGTCCGCAAGCGTCTGGTCGACGATTTTGGCGAACTCGGCCGGGTCAACGTCGAGCCCTTCTTCCACGGCTACGGAGTAACGCAATGGTGCAGGTCCAGTGCTGGCCCCTGCCCTTGTGGCGAGCATGAACTTTCCTGTCCCTGATTGCGGCACCTGAGGTGTCAGCGTGACCGGTGGCGCAATGGGCGAGGGCCGCGAAGGCGCCGTCGCCGGCGACGGCGGCGTGTCGGCCAATGACGATTTCGTCGTGTTGGCGGGTGCTGGTTGCGACGAGTTCCAAAACGTGAGCACGCCGGTGAGCGCGATGACGCCAGTTGCAACCGCGAGGCCGAGCAGGATTCGGGTCGTTCGGTGGTGTGGCCGTGCACTGTCTGCTCGACGCCTGCCAACAGCGCGTGGCCTGTTCGCTCGGCGCCGGCCGACATCGGCTCGCGCGCCGCGTGCGCGGCGTGCGCGGCTTGCGCGGCGTGCTCCTGGCTGTCGGTTCACGAGATGACCTGGATCAAGGGCACCCAAGTGCGTCCGACGTCCTCGGATCGGTAGATGCCCTGATCCGTGGCGGCGTGCCACTGCTGCCCCGTTACGTCGAATGCTTCCGGGTCCCCCGGAACTCGGCCAACACGAACCCAGGTCTCCCCTTGGTCGTTGCTGGAGTAGACCGATCCGTCAGCGGCGAGTCCGGCAAGCTGATCCGACGTGGGCCATCCCAGGAAGACCAGCGGAGGTGCGGAGTCGAGAGTGATCGAGGTCGAGTCGACTCCACGCAGTTGCAGTTTCCCTTCAGGCGATGAGGTGAGGACCTCTTGTGTGTTTGAGGGGTTGATGACGAGATCAATGACCGGTTCCTCTGCCACGACCGACCAGTTCTTGCGATCTGTCGCGGTCAGCAGCCTGCCAGTCACCGAGTCGAAGGCATAGATACGGTCTCCCACCACGTCGAGGGCGTGGAAGTCAGCCTCGCCCCCCAACGAAACGCTCGACCAGGTGCTGGCAGCGTCAGTCGATTCGATCATTCCGAGATGAGGTGGAAGGTCTTCCCTCATGTCGGGGTGGCCGCTTCCCAGGAAGTGGTCGGGTCCGATGATGGTGAACGCCATGGTGTCCTGCCATCGATCGGCGACCCTGGCCAGGGAACCGTCATCACCAATGCGGATGACTCCGAAGTGGGTCGCGGCATAGAGCATCTGGTCACCTGGGTTGACTCCGAGGCCGTGGACGTGGCCCAGCGACTGGACCTCCGATGTGGCGGGCGCGGCGGGTTCCTTCTCAGCGGCGCAACCGGTGGTCAGGATGAGCGCGCCGATCGCGAAACTGGCGAGCAGATTGCGGGCAAGCATGATTGTTCCTGTCGATCAAGGCATGAAGGGTTGGGGCCGACCACATAGGTGGTCGACCCCAAGGGGCGATCAGGACCCGAGCAGGTCCTTCATGGTCGTGATCTCGGTGTCTTGCGATGTCGCGATCGACTCTGCGAGTTCGACCGCGGGCCCAAAGACGCCTTGTTCTTGTTCTGTTTTGGCCATCTCGATGGCACCTTCGTGGTGTTCGATCATCATTTCCAGCCACATCCGCTGGAAGTCAGCGCCGCTGGCAGCCTCGAGCGTGGCCATGTCGTCGGCCGACATCATTCCGGGCATGTCAGCGTCCATTTCCATGTCGCCGTGCGCGTTCGCGTGGTCGCGCGAAGTCTCGGGAATGGGCTTGTCCCACTGGGTAAGCCAGTCGACCATCTGCTCAATCTCGGGGGCCTGTGCCGCACGGATGCCCTCGACGAGCTCGGCGACTTCAGGATCCAGCTCGCGGCCCTGAGTCATGTCAACCATCGACAGTGCCTGGGCGTGGTGCTGCATCATGTCGGTGGCGAACGTGACGTCAGCGTCGTTGAACTTGCTTCCGTCAGAAGCAGTGCGAGTCTCGGGTGTGGGTTCGTCGTCACTGCCACATGCGGTGAGCAGAGCCAGGGCGAATACGACTGTAAATAATGCTGCAAGCTTCTTGATCATTGATGCTCCTTGTTGGTCTGTTGCGAAACGTGATGGGCATGCCAAGGACTCGACCGCACCTGGGGCACAGTCGAGTCGGGCGCCCATCAGTTCCGTAGGACCGACAGTTTGTAGATGCAAGGAGGATCTGGATCGCGCGCGGCGGATTGCGGAATCGGGGCCGACCTTGGAGCACGTCCTCGAAGGAAGACCAATCCGCGGGGTGGCCCGCGCAGGAGCCGCAGCAGCAAGAGCCCCACGAGCAGGACAGCCAGGCACAGGCCCACCATCGTCATGGCCCCGTCGCCGTCGTCATCCGGCTGGGCGGCACTACTCAGCGTGGCCTGCTCTGGAGCGGTCTCGCTTGCGTGGCTCACATCTCCTGCGTGAGCCATGAGCGTCATCTGCGTTGCGCCTGTGTCACTCACCGCGTGTCCCGCGGTGCCGTGGCCGCCGAGGCCATGCATGGCGAACAGTCCCAAGAACACGCCCACAAGAACCAGCAGGCGTGCTGCAGGTCGGTGCGGGGCGCTCCAGCGAGCGTTTCGGGTCATCGCCAGCAGTCTAGTTGGCCTCCCTTTGGGGACGGTAGGTGACTTCACTGGATGTGGGTCAGATGGACGGGGTGCGGCGTTCAGTTGGACGCCGCGCGGTTCAGAGTCCTCGCCGCGCTCTGTTCAGGCGTCAGGTCCAATCTGCGTAGGAGTTGCGCGTTCAGGGCCACGACGACGGTGGAGGCGGACATCAAGATCGCTCCGACGCTCATCGGCAACACGAACCCGACCGGTGCCAGGACACCTGCGGCGAGGGGAACGCTGATGAGGTTGTATCCAGCTGCCCACCAGAGGTTCTGTTTCATTTTGCGGTATGCCGCATTCGACAGTTCGAAGATCGACAGCACCGAACGCGGATCCGAACTGGCCAGGATCACCCCGGCCGAGCCGATCGCCACATCTGTGCCTGCGCCGATAGCGATACCAACATCGGCCTGCGCCAGGGCTGGAGCGTCGTTGACGCCGTCGCCGACCATGGCCACCTTCCGGCCTTCACGCTGGAGTTCGGCAACCTTGGCTGCCTTGTCTTCGGGCCGCACACCGGCGAACACCCGGTCGATGCCGAGTTCAGCAGCGACTGTTTCAGCGACCGCCTGGGCATCACCGGTGATCATCACGACCTGCGCGCCCACTGCATGGAGCGCGTCCACTGCGTCGTGTGACTCGGGGCGGATTTCATCGGCCAGGCGCAGGGCGCCGATCACCTCACCGTCGGCGACGACGTGCAAGATGATGGCGCCCTCTGTGCGCCACTTGTCGGCGATCGGCCACTCGGGCAGGCCGTGTGGCTCCAACAGATAC
>JAKDNC010000264.1 GCA_030452025.1 Nocardioides sp.
CAGCTGGTTAGAGCGCACGACTCATAATCGTGAGGTCGCGGGATCGAGTCCCGCCCCCGCTACTCAACCATCGACGCATCAACCATCAAGAAGGATTAGCCGTGGCCAGCAAGAGCTCTGACGTTCGCCCGAAGATCACGCTTGCGTGCGTCGACTGCAAGGAACGCAACTACATCACCAAGAAGAACCGTCGGAACAACCCCGACCGGCTCGACATGAAGAAGTTCTGCCCGCGTTGCCGCACCCACACGGTGCACCGCGAGACTCGCTGAGCTTCGCCTCTTCACTTCCGTCGAGGGCGGCACCCGAGTGATCGGGCGCCGCCCTCCACGCCATTTCAGGGCCATTTCAGGGCCACTGCGGGCCATCTCTGGGCCATCTCTGGGCCATCTCGGGATTGTGCCGGGAGCCCGTCCCGACGTTGGTCAAGCGACGGTGGTGACGTGGGGTCGGCCCGGACTTCGGACGCTGCTAGCGTTCGAACCATGCCGATCGACCAGTCCCTGGTGGGGCGCGAGTTCCCGCCGACCGACCCCTATCCGGTGACCTCGGTGAAGTTGCGCGAGTTCGCCGACGCCACCGGGGCGGCGTACGACGACAAGCTGGCGCCGCCGACGTTCCCGATCGTGGTCGCCTTCGAGGCGATGAACGGGTTCCTCGCCGACGTCGAGGTCGACCTCCACCGGATCGTGCACGGCGAGCAGCGCTTCGCCTACCAGCGGCCCGTTCGCGTCGGCGACCTGCTCACCGCAACCCTCACGGTCGACTCGCTGCGCCAGATCGGTGGCAACGACATCCTCGGCACCACCAGCCTCGTCACCGACGTCGACGGTGCCCTGGTGTGCACCACGAAGGCGACCCTCATCCACCGTGGGGAGGACTCATGAACGAGTTCGAGGCAAGGGAGTTCCGGGTGACTCGAACCGATCTGGTCCGGTACGCCGGCGCCAGCGGCGACTTCAACCCGATCCACTGGAGCGAGCGCACGGCGACCGAGGTCGGACTGCCCGGTGTGATCGCCCACGGGATGTTCACCATGGCGCTCGCCGCCCGCGCGGTCGAGGACTGGGCCGGTGGCCCCGGGCGTGTGGTCGAGTTCGGCTGCAAGTTCACCAACCCCGTGCTGGTTCCCGATGACGACCAGGGCGTGGTCATCCGCGTCGAGGGCACGCCCAGCGCCGGCGAGGACGGCCTCTTCACGATCAAGCTGGAAGTCACCTGCAACGGGACGAAGGTGCTCGGGATGCCGAAGGCCGTGGTCCGTGGCTGAGGCGAGCCGACCCCACGGCGCTTCGCCGACCATCGCGACGACGCTCGCCGACCTCACCACGCTGCGTCTGGGCGGACCTGCCGGTGCCATGGTCGAGGCCCGTTCCGAGGAGGAGCTGGTCGGATCGGTCGTCGCCGCCGAGGACGCCGCGGAGTCACTGCTGCTGGTCGCCGGGGGCAGCAACCTCGTCGTCGGTGACGGTGGCTTCACCGGCACCGTGGTGCAGATCCTGACTCGCGGCGTCGCGGTGGACCACGATGGCGCCGACGTCCAGGTGAGCGTCGCTGCAGGGGTGGGGTGGGACGACTTCGTGGCCCGCGCCGTGGAGAGCGGCTGGGTCGGCATCGAGTCGCTCGCCGGGATCCCCGGCTCGGTCGGGGCGACGCCGATCCAGAACGTCGGCGCCTACGGCCAGGAGGTCGCCGAGACCATCGAGACTGTGCGGGTGTGGGACCGTGCCGCTCGCGAGATCCGGGTCCTCACTGCCGCCGAGTGCCGATTCGGCTACCGGGACAGCCGGTTCAAGTCCGAGCCCGGCCAGCACGTGGTGCTCGGGGTGACCTTCCGCTTCACCACCGGCTCGATGAGTGCGCCCATCCGGTACACCGAGCTCGCCCGCACCCTCGGCGTCGAGCAGGGACACAGCGCCCCGCTGGCCGACGTACGCCGCGCGGTGCTGGAGCTGCGCGCCGGCAAGGGCATGGTGCTCGACCCCGACGACCACGACACCTGGAGCGCTGGCTCGTTCTTCACCAACCCGTTCCTGGACGCGGGCCAGGCGGAGACGCTGCCCGACGAGGCGCCACGATTCCCGCAGCCCGACGGCACCGTGAAGACCAGCGCCGCGTGGCTGATCGAGCATGCCGGGTTCGCCAAGGGGCACGGCAACGACAGGGTCAGCCTCTCGACGAAGCACACGCTTGCGCTGACCAACCGTGGCGGCGCCACGACGGCGGACCTGCTGGCGCTGGCGATGGAGGTGCGTGACGGCGTGGAGCTGGAGTTCGGCATCCGCCTGGTCAACGAGCCGGTGCTCGTCGGCTGCACTCTCTAGCTGCCCCGACGAGCCAAACCTCGACGTCCTGCGTAGTGGTCGCGGGGGCAGCCGGTTCGCAGGACGTCAGCCAGCGAGCCATGCCTCGATGTCGGCGAGCCCGGCAGCGACCACGTCGGAGGGCGCCCGGGAGGCCCGGAACGACATCCTGGCCAGCTCTGCGAGCTGTTCGTCTGTGAGGTCGTGGGCGGCGCGCATGGTGGCGTACTGCCCCTCGAGCTGTGAACCGAACAGCAGCGGGTCGTCGGCGCCCAGCGCGATCGTCGCGCCGGCCTCCATCAGCTGCGGTAGCGGGACCGAGGTGAGGTCGGAGTAGACCCCGAGCGCCACGTTCGAGACCGGGCAGACCTCCAGCGCGACACCGGAGTCGACGATCCGCTGGAGCAGGGCCGGGTCCTCCGCGGAGCGCACGCCGTGCCCGAGTCGGTCCGCGTGCAGCTCGTCGAGGCATGCCCGGATGTGAGCCGGACCGAGGAGCTCGCCTCCGTGCGGTGCCAGCATCAGCCCGGCCCGCTCGGCGATCGCGAAGGCGCGGGAGAAGTCTGCGGTGCTCCCGCGGCGCTCGTCGTTGGAGAGGCCGAAACCGACCACGCCACGGCCGGAGTATTGCGAGGCGAGGCGGGCCAGTGCGCGCGCGTCGAGCGGGTGGCGGGTGCGGTTGGCGGCGATCACCACCGACATCGCGATCCCGGTCCGGTCGCACGCGTCCCGAACACAGTCGAGGACGAGGTCGGTGAACGCGGTCATCCCGCCGAATCTCGCTGCATACCCACTCGGATCCACCTGGATCTCCAGCCAACGCCCACCGTCACGGACATCGTCCTCGGCCGCCTCCAGCACCAGCCGGCGTACGTCCCCGGGCGTGCGCAGCACCGAACGCGCGACGTCGTAGAGGCGCTGGAAGCGGAACCATCCCTTCTCGTCGGCCGCGGACAGGGTGGGCGGCCACTCGCTGACCAATGACTCGGGCAGCACGATTCCGTCCCGCTCGGCGAGCTCGAGCAGCGTGGAATGCCGCATCGACCCCGTGAAGTGCAGGTGCAGGTGCGCCTTCGGCAGTTCGGAGAGGGCTCGCCGCGGCTCGGTCATGCGGGGAGGTTACCGGGTGGCTCGACTCCCCGGCCTGAACTGGCACTTCCCGGCCGAAGCATCGGCCGGGAAGTGCCAGTTTCCCCGGGTAGCCGGGGGAACCGGCCGTGCACCTTACGCCCGGGAGCGCAGAGGGTCGGCGGCCGCCAGGAGGACGCACGTGGCGACTGCCTCCATCGCCGCGGACACGTCAGACAGCTCCGGGAAGGTCGGCGCCAGGCGGATGTTGCGATCGCGCGGGTCGTCGCCATTGGGGAACGACGCTCCCGCAGGTGTCAGCGCGATCCCGGCCTCCTTGGCCAGGGCAACCACCCGGGAGGCTGTGCCGTCGAGGACGTCGAGGCTCACGAAGTAGCCGCCGGTCGGCTGCGTCCAGGTGGCCACGCCGAGGCCACCGAGGCGCTCGGAGAGCACCCGTTCGACCTCGGCGAACTTCGGCGAAATGATCTCACGGTGTCGGTCCATGTGGTCCCGGACGCCCTGGGGCGACCCGAAGAACTGGGCGTGGCGCAGCTGGTTGAGCTTGTCCGGGCCGATCGCACCCTTGCCGAGGTGGGAGGTGTACCACTTCACGGTCGCGAGCGACCCGGCCAGGAACCCGACGCCGGCGCCGGCGTAGGTGATCTTCGAGGTCGAGGCGAACATGATCGGACGGTGCGGGTGGCCCGACGCGGCAGCCAGGGTCAGGATGTCGGCACTCTTGGCCTCGTCCTCGCTCAGGTGGTGGAACGCGTAGGCGTTGTCCCAGAAGATCTTGAAGTCCCGGGCGGCCGTTGGCATCGCCGCGAGCCGCGCGGCGATCTCTTGGGAGACGATCGATCCGCTGGGGTTGGCGTAGGTCGGGACCAGCCAGATGCCCTTGATGCTCGGGTCGTCGGCGACCAAGGTCTCCACCGCCGCGATGTCCGGGCCGTCGTCGTGCATCGGCACGGTCACGGTGTCAATGCCGAACCACTCGAGCAGGGTGAAGTGACGGTCGTAGCCGGGCACCGGACAAATGAAACGGACCTTCTCCCCAGGCTGCTGAGGACTCCAAGGGCGCTCGCTGTCCACGCCGCCCTTGAGCCACAGGTAGGTGATGACCTCACGCATCATCACCAGGCTCGAGTTGCCGCCGGCGACGATTTGCTCCGGCTCGATCCGGAGGAGCTCGGCGAACATCTCGCGCAGGTCGGCGATGCCGGCCAGGCCGCCGTAGTTGCGGGTGTCGACCCCTGTGGAATCCTTGACGCCGTCGGGCAACGACAGCAAGGCATCGGAGAGGTCGAGCTGGGCAGGGGAGGGCTTGCCGCGGGTGAGGTCGAGCTTGAGATCCTGCGACTTCAGCGCGTCGTACGCCGTCTGCTGCTCGTGGAGAAATGCCTCGAGCTGGTCGGTGGAGCGCTGGGGGATGGGGAGGACGGACTCGTTCGACTCGGTCATGGGACCATGTTTTCACGTCCGGTTTGGACGCCGCGACGGTGTTCCACGTAGACTCCCCGTTTGGTGGATCGCGCCATGGTCAGTCATGCGCGAAATGCCGAAGGGCACTAGCTCAACTGGCAGAGCATCGGTCTCCAAAACCGAAGGTTGGGGGTTCAAGTCCCTCGTGCCCTGCAAGGACTGCAGGTCCGGGTAGCACCAGCAGGAACAGCAAGCAGACTCAACGAGAGGTGGAAGACGTGTCCAACAGCGACGCATCGCGTGGCTCGGTCGAGAAGCCCGAGCGCACGGGGTTGCTGACGTTCTTCCGCCAGGTGATTGCCGAGTTGCGCAAGGTCGTCTGGCCCACGCAGAAGCAGCTGGTCCAGTACTTCATCGTGGTCATGGTCTTCGTGGTGGCAGTGATGCTCTTCGTGTCGCTCCTCGACCTCGGCTTCGGGAAGCTCGTCTTCCAGCTCTTCGGCGGCAACGCCGAGCAGTAGGTTCCACATCCTGGCGGCCCCCGGGCCGTCCGACCCGGTGGGGACATCGATCAAACGAAGTGACGGAGCAATACGTGTCGGAGCAGTACGACGAAGCAGCAGCTGGCGAGGCTGTCGAGCAGGTCGACGCAGCGGTCGAGCCTGCAGACCTGAGCGCCGAGACGCCTGCCGGCGACCCCG
>JAKDNC010000265.1 GCA_030452025.1 Nocardioides sp.
GTCTGGCGACAACCGCTGAGGGGCGATCTGATGGGCGTGCGTCCCGCAGGTGGATCGTCTTGCGGACAGTGGCTGCGATGCGGCGGCGGATACCGACGTCTCTGCTGTAATGGGCGCCATGCGATCGTTGACTGACCTGCCTGCAGGGCTCTACCGCGGGCAGGTGAGCGGAGCCGAGAGCGGCTCGTGCGAAGCCCGCATGGCGGTAGCACGGATCCCTGGCAATTGCCTCGCGGTCGACTACGAGGCCGTAGGCGCCGACGGCGTGCAGCACGTCGAACACACGCTCGTGGATGAGACGACGCTCTATGTGGCACACAGCGAGGCTCCGGGCGTTCAGGTGTTCCAGAAGACGGCAGACGACACCTTCGACGGGCCGCCCGGCGGCCCGTACGAGCAGCGTCTCGTCATCAGTTGGGATGGTGAGGTGCTGGCTTGGGCATGGCACTGGGCGGCGGCTGGCGAGGAGCTTCGGGAACAGTCACGGGCTACCACCCGCCTGGCTGATGCCTGACCCCACAGCCCCGCCCGATGGAGGAACCACAACCGGCGACGCCTTGGCCAACAGAGCTACTTGATCAGTGCGTCCCGCATCGGATCGTGTTGCGGCACGCTCTGCACCCGATCGTGTCGGGTGTGTTCCGCTGGCGGCCTCCGTCTGTCAGGCATGATCGCAACGTGCAGGACATCTTCTCGGAGAAGCTCGCCACGTGGCGCGAGTACACAGACAGCCCATGGGCCCGGATCAGATATGCGGTGGTCGAAGAGACCATTCGTCGCGAGGCTGAGACGCTCGGTGGCCCCTTACGAGTCCTTGATGTCGGCGGCGGCGACGGGGTGGACGCCCTTCCGCTGGCTGTCGCTGGCCACGACGTGACGGTGCTGGACCAGTCGGAGCAGTGGCTCGACGAAGCGCGACGTCGCGCCGACATTCTCGGCGTACCGCTGACAGGTTTGAACGCCAACCTCGACGACCTACACGAACTCGGTGAGTTCGACCTGGTGCTGTGCCACTTCGTGCTGCAGTACCGCTCGTCTGGGATGGCCGACCTGCGGGCGCTGGCAGGAGTGCTCCGAATGGGCGGCACGATCTCGGTGATCCTGCCGAACCCCTCGGGGATGGTGCTGCGGCAACTGGTTGTGGATGGCCCTGCTGCTGCTCGGACGGAGTTGGCGGCGGAGTCCAAGCGTGCGGTCCTGTTCGATCACGACGCACGAAAGGTCCCGATGGAGGAGATGGAGGCGCAACTCTCAGATTGTGGCCTCCCAGTCATTCGCCGCTACGGCACCCGCATCGCGAACGATTTGATCACCGACAACAACGTCAAGCACGACGCCAGGTTCTTCGACGATCTCCTCCGCCTCGAGCTGGACCTGTGTGACCGGGAGCCGTTCTTAAGGATGGGTGGGCTCTACCAACTGATTGGGCAGAAGACTGCAGGCTGAGGATCCCCACGCTGAGCGGGATCACGAGCCGGGCGGCACGCGGGGCCGTGCCATGGCGGGAACGACTACCGATCACCACGCGGACGTCGGGCCGATCAAGACGTAGTCCTTGATCGGTCACCGGTAGCCGATCGTGCAGCGGCGCAAGCGCGGCTCGCCATCAGGCTCGCCTGCTCTGGCTCGGCATGCGTTCGGCGCGATGTACGTTCTCGTCAACGGCGGAACCGACGTAAGAGCCCCAGACACCTCAATTCATTGACAGGGTCGTCGGGATTACCCGCCCTGAGTGGCCATCAGCACGAAGGTTCCGTCCGTGACGTTGATGGATACCGTGTGGCCACTGGTGTGGTTGGCATCGATCTTGGAGTGAACCTCATCCATGTTCTCGATCGTCCAACCTGCTTGGGCGTAGTGCTCCAAGAACCAACTGTAGAGGACCTGATCATCGGATTCTGGGGTTGAGAATGAGACGATGGTCGTCTCTCCCGACTCGGCCGAAGCGGCGATCTCGGCGTTGGGGTAGATCGGGAACGCCGCCGCCATCCAGCCTGGGATCTGCTTGTCACCAAGCGAGTCGCCCTCGACGTCACCGGGCGACGTGTCCTGTGCTCTCGGTGAGTCGCCCGTTTTGGTCGAGCCTGAATCGCTGTCGGCGCCGCTGCCTCCGCAGGCGGTCAGGCCGAACATCAAGCCAAGAGCGGCGAGCAGGGCAATGAGGGTCTTGACGGGGGTGCGCAGCGGCATCGGGCCTAATCCTTCACAATGGGGCAATTGGATGTGCGACAGGCCTGCTGCCGCCAGCTCGGCATTGAACCAGGACCGGCTCACACAGCGCTCACACCGCGATACGTACGCTCACCCCACCTAGTCTCATGGTCGATGTCGGTTCACTCCATCCGATCTAGCGCACCCAAGCGCGCGTCGGGACGTCGTTCCCCAGGACTACCGGACCGGTGGCGTTCACGGCGCGCCGAAGACGATCCCGTGCCGAAACATCAGGAGCACGTGTATGATCATCACTTGATGCTATTTCACGTGCATGGAGGCTATGATGAGAACAACCCTCGCTCTAGACGACGACCTCGTCACCGAGGCGCAGCGCTTGACCGGGACAACTGAGAAGACCGCACTTGTTCGTCAGGCTCTGCGGGCGCTAATCGAGCGCGAGAGCGCGCGGCGGCTTGCCCAACTGGCGGGCAGCGAACCCGACGCGAAGTCGGTCCCGCGTCGACAGACCATGCCTGCGTGATCCTCGTAGACACGTCGATCTGGATCGACCATCTCCGCACCGGCGACCCACGGCTCGTCGGGCTCCTCCAAGACGGCCACGTGCTGGCGCACCCCTGGGTGACCGGCGAGCTTGCACTCGGCCGCCTCTCGCGGCGCGGCGAGGTTCTCGGATTGCTCCACAACCTCCCCCAGGCAACCGTCGCGACGGACGTGGAGGTACTGAGTCTGATCGACAATCAGCATCTGTTCGGGCTTGGCATCGGGTACGCCGACGTGCACCTCCTTGCCGCGACGATGCTGACTACCGACGCCCGCCTGTGGACGCGAGACAAGCGGCTCGCTGCTGTCGCGGCCCAACATGGTCTCGCCGAGCGTGACACCAAGGGGTCATGAGGGCCACGCCGCCGTCTGCGCTCAGCCGTTGGTCCCGCGTTCGGTAGGACGATCCGCCTACGGTGGCAGCGACGCGCACCAGCGCTGCGAGGTTGCGGTCGCGGTTAGGACCAAACGGGGATGCCGTTCGGACCAGTGTCAGCCTGGAAGAGCAGTCGCACTACCCGACCCAACTAAGAATGATCTGAGGATGGGTTCTATGTACGTAGGTTGGATCTTAGGCATCGTGGGCGCGGCCATAGCTGTGCTGATCATCGTTCTGACGACCACCAGGAAGCGCTGACGGCCGGCGTCGTCCACCAAGTCAAGGTTTCGGCGGAGCATGGCTCCATCCGGTGGGTCGTCTCCGCCGAGAGGATGCCATCCCGCCCAGCGATCCCAATGCGGGACGAGGGTGTCGCTACAGCTGCAGATGGAGGCGCAGTGCGTCGTCGAGGTGCGCCATGACCTCCGCGGAGGCCCGCCCGAGGACGGCGCCGAGCCGCTCGACTGCAATGGAGCGGACTTGCTCGGCCTGAGCTTTCGAGTCCTGCCGAAGGCCGGTCTCGGACGCGGATAGTAGTGCTTGGAACGGGAAGACCCGGTCGATGTTGCTGGTGACCGGTACGACGGTTACGACGCCACGGCCGAGCCGCCCCGCGATCGAGTTCGCTCGGTCGTTGCTGACGATCACTGCCGGACGTCGCTTGTTGGTTTCGCTTCCGCGCACGGGATCCAGATCAACGAGCCGGATCTCACCGCGCAGCATCGGCGATCCCATCGGCCGCCGTCACGCTCCATGCCGCGAGGTCTCCTGACGCTTCCCACTCCTGCCAGGCAGCCTCATAGTCCTGCTCCAAGTCGAGCAGACGCAACATTCGCACAGCATGCTGCAACGCGGACGACCTCGAGGGCAGGCCCGCGGTGCGGACGAACTCGTCGAGGACGGCAACATCCTCATCCGGCAGACTGACGCTCAGTTTCATACCGCAATACTACCGCAGTGCTACTCCGGGGCAACGACTGGAGGCCCTGCCACTTCGGCCCGCCTTCTCCGAATGGCGGAATGGTGGAGCGTGCCGCACTGGGATCCCCCGCGGGCAACACGAGCCGATGGCTGCCCCGAGCGTCTTGAGCGACCCTGCTGCTCGCTCGATGAGCCTCGTCAGCGCGAGAAACGTCAATTGTTTGACTGCGGCGACAATCCGTCAAAGTTCCGGTTCGTGAGACCGGCATGGAAGGGGTGGCGGTCTCGGGACAACCCCGGCCGACGGGCCGTCGTACTCCTCGATGAGAGGGCATCATCGTGACCAAGGAGTCGAAGTGGAACTCAAGGACAACATCGCCGAGTCGTTCGGTGACGGACCGCCCCAGCCGCCCATCGACGATCATGTTGCGGCCGGCCGCAGGGCGCTGCGACGTAGACGCGCCACCGCGGGCGTCGCCACGCTGGCGGTCGCCGGGCTGATCGGTGGTACGTCGTGGCTCGCCACGTCGGGCCCGGGCGACGACTCTGGTGCCGACGACCAGACGGTCGCCACCGCGCCATCAGCCTCGCAGTCGACGGACCCGGGAGCCACGGCCACGCCGGCGGACTACGTCCCCACGAAGCGGGATTTCCTCGGCGAGCCCGCCCTGCTCCATCGTGGCGAGACCTACCTGGCCAAGGGTTGGCGTGAGGTGGTCCGCATCGACAACCCGATGGAGTACGACGCCACGAACGCATCGGTCGGGCTCGAGGTCCGCATGGGCGGCCAGCACAAGTTCGTGTTGGTCTCGGAGACCGGCGGCGACGACGGTGACATCAGCACTCCCCGCGACCGTGGCCTGAGCACCATCTCCGACGACGCCGAGGGGACCTTGGCCGACTGGCTGGAGACGGCAACCGCCAACCAGCACCAGCTCGACGTGGACAACAACGTGGTGCCGCCCGACAAGGTGAGCGGTCCGCTGGTCACCATGACCAACGTCGGCAAGCTCCTCCCCCGCTCCGATTTGCGCATCGTCGAGCAGATCACCGACGTCGACCTCGGACCCAGGTTCTCCGGGCCCGAACACTCCACCGCGGCCGCCCGGCTGGACATGCCGACCGGCAAGGATGTGTATGTGGTCGTACGCCGCTCGGCCGGGTCGAAAGCCGAGGTGATCCGCGGCGGGACTGCAGGCACCTTCCCCACAATGGCAGCGTTCCTGGACCACGCCCGGACCGCCTATGGTGAGGACAACGGCGAGGGACTGCGGTGAACCTGCTGCAGCGTCGGGCCAACCGCGAGGCCGACTACGTCGACTTCGTGGCCGCCCGCAGACTCCATCTCCGTCGCGTCGCCTATGCGATCTGCGGCGACTGGCACCTGGCCGACGACCTGCTGCAGGACGCCCTGGTCAAGCTGTA
>JAKDNC010000266.1 GCA_030452025.1 Nocardioides sp.
CGTCATTCTGCTTCGCGACCCCGTTGCGCGCGCCTACTCCAGCTTCCAGTATATGCGGGCGCGTGGCTTCGAGCCCGCCGAAGACTTCCTCGAGGCGGTAGCACAGGAGTCGGAGAGGTTGGCGGCGCACTGGCACCATCTGTGGCACTACACGCGCATGAGCATGTACGCCGACGCCGTCGCGGCAGTGCAGGCTGCAGTTCCCGCAGACCAGGTGGGGATCTGGTTCTACGAGGATCTCGATCGCGACCATGACGCCACGATCGCTGAGGTCACGCGGTTCCTCGGTCTGGCGCCAACTGCGACCGATGACGGCCCTGCACCCAGGGTGAATATCTCCGGCACACCGCGCTCCAGGCTCCTCCACCGCGGGCTGTTGTGGGTGACCCGCCACGAGGCACCGCGGTCCGCCGTCAAGGCGGTGACGACCTACCGGTTCCGGGAACGAGTCCGCTCGCTGGCCCTGCGGCGTGGGGACGTTTCGGAGCAGGCACGAGCCAGTCTTGCGCCGGTGTTCGCCGAAGACGTGTCGCGGTTACGAAAACTCCTTCCCGACTCCTCCGTCGGTTGGCTGGCTGACGGCGGTGCACCGTGAGAGTGCTGCAACTACACAACCTCCATGCCAGCAAGGGGGGTGCCATGGAAGTGCTCCTCCACGAGGGGCGCCTGCTCTCTGCAGCTGGGCACGACGTCGAACAGTTCACGGTCTCCGCGGCCGAGGACGCCGGTGTGAGCGCCCTGAACGCCGGGGCCAAGGCCATCTGGAACCGGGACGCGACTGGCGAGCTTGACGGCTGGATCAATCGGTTCCGTCCCGACGTCGTGCACGTGCACACGCCGTTCCCCTTGATGTCCCCCGCAGTGTTCCGCATGGCTCACCGGCGTGGGGTGCCCACCGTCACCACCTTGCACAGCTACCGCTACTCCTGTGTGACGGGCACGTGCTCACGCGGGGGGCGGCCGTGCGAGGACTGCGTGGGCTCGACGCTGAAGCTCGCCGGTGTGAAGAACCGCTGCTACCACGACAGCCTTGCGGGCAGCGCTGCCCTTACCGCGAGCCTCGTGCTGCACCGCTCGCTGGGCACCTTCCACCGTCACGTCGACCGGTACCTGGCGCTGACGGAGTTCTCGAGGCGTCTGCTCATCAGGGACGGGTTCCCGGCGGAGCGCATCGTGGTCAAGCCGAACAGCGTGGTTGACCCCGGAATTCTCCCCGGCCCCAAGGTTGGGCAGCGACGAGTCGTCTTCGCTGGGCGGCTCCTGGAGGTCAAGGGTGTCAGGACACTCCTTGACGCGTGGCGCCAGGTGCCGGGCGACATGAAACTGGTCATCGCGGGGGACGGACCACTGCGGCCACTGGTTGAGGAGCGAGCACGTCAGGACGGGACGATCGAGTACGTCGGGTGGCTCGACGAGGACGACGTCCTGATGGAGATGGCGCATGCCGAGGCTGTCCTCGTCCCCTCCGAATGGTACGAGGCGCTCCCACTGGTGATCCTGCGCAGTCTCTCAGTCGGGACGCCAGTCGTGGTCACGGATCTGGAGAACCTGTGCCACGACGTCGAGGCGGACGAGGCAGGCTGGTCCTTCACCATGGGGGACCCGGCCGCGCTCGCCCGCAGGCTGACGGAGCTCAGCGCAGATCCCGGACTTGCCCGGTCGCGCCGCACGAAGGCCCGATGTTCCTACGAGGCGCGCTACACGACTTCCGTCGACCTCCAACGGCTGGAGGCCATCTACCACGACGTCTCGGTACAACGCCGGGTTCTCGACATCTCCTGACCGATGGCACGGGTCTCGATCGTGGTAGCGGGGACAATGGCGCGGATCGCCTCGGTGGGCTGCTCGGTACAGACCTCTGGATCCCCGGATGCGTCTCGGCCCGGGGCGGCCTCATCTGGCAGCGCGGCCGAGGCTCCGTCTTCGGCGTCGCTGCCACTAGCCGGGGTGCAGTACCGGGGCAACTGGGGGTACAGCCAAGCAGAACGCACCGAGCTGCTTGCAAAGCTCTCGACTCATGGGGTCGAGTGGCTGCGTATCGGGGTCCGCTGGGCGTCGATCCAGCCGGATGAACCGACCGCCTCCGATCTTGGACGCGACCCGAGCGCCCTGTCCCGCGTCGATCGCATCATTCGCGAAGCGCACGCCCGCGGGTTCCTCGTGTCGGTGACCTTTAACTCGACACCGGACTGGGCGAATGGGGGGCGCGGCCCGACGGCGCTTCCCAGCGACCCATCGGACTATGCCCGGGCAGTGGCGTGGATGGCCGAGAGGTACCGAGGGCAGGTGCAGTCCTGGGAGATCTACAACGAGCCCAACAACGAGCGGATGTTGCGGGCCACACCGGCGACATACGTCCCCGTACTGTGCGCGGCGTACCGCGCGATCCATCGGGTCGTGCCGGATCTCGAAGTGGTGACTGGCGGCACGTCTGGCAACGACTGGGAGTGGGTCGAGGGAATGTACGAAGCTGGTGCCAAGGGATGTTTCGACGTTCTCGCCACGCACCCCTACCAGGCGAAGGCCAAACCCCCGAGTCATCCCGCGCCGAACGACCGGCAGTGGTGGTTCCAGAACATCAGCCTGGTGCGAGAGGTCATGCTCGACCACCATGACGCCGGGACCCCGGTGTGGTTCACCGAGGTCGGCTGGTCCACCCATCCCGGTGTGGTGCGCAAGCCGGGGGTGACCCTGGAGCAGCAGGCCGACTACATCGAGGAGCTGTTCCGATTCACCGCGGAGCACTATCCGTACGTCGAGCGGATCAATTGGTACCAGGCCCGTGACGAGCCCTTCGGGGACGTGCACCGGCAGAACTTCGGCCTGTTCTTCCAGGATCTCGAACCAAAGCCGTCGGCCCGGCGGCTTAGGAACCTGATCGTGCGCTGACGGTCACGCTCGGATGCACCGGCGACTCAGACGGTCGGTGCATGATTGGGGTGCCGTGACGAGCAAACATCACCTCGTCGTACAACGCGAGGGTGCGAGCGACCGATCGATTCTCGCCCATCTGATCCTCTGCCCACCGTGCGGCCTGTCTGCCGGCGAGATTACCGCCGTGTGGATCTGCCAGTGCATCCCCGAGTGCCGTTGCGAGTGCCACCGTGTCGTTGGGGGGAACAAGTCGGCGGGCCGGCGCCGGGAGATCACCGTCCATCCCCTGGACCCTCGTGGCGACTACCGGTGTGCCCAGGGTCGCCGCCTCCAGGGGCACCAGTGACATGCCTTCGTAGCGGGATGGGCAGACGACCACGGTCGCGGCCTTCATCCATGCGATGGCCTCCGACCGTGGTTGCGCACCCGCGAAGTGGATGCCGCTGGTGCGGGCCGCCGCCTTCTCCAGGGCGGGGCGGTCCGGGCCATCGCCCACTTGGATCAAACGCGCGTCAGGCACCATCTCCCGAGTCCGCGCCCAGGCTGCAAGCAGCAGGTCCTGCCCCTTCTGCGGCACCAGTCGTGCACAGCAGACAGCGATGGGTGCCTCCGGTGGCAGGCCGAGACGGTCGCGTGCGCTGCTCCGGCTGCCCGGAGCGACAGCCCGGAGCGCGTGCACGTCGACGTCGTTTGGAATGAGTAGGGTGGAGGTTGTGGGGACGCGGGCCTCGGTGGCCCCGCCGAGCTCAGCAGGGCTGAGACACACCACTGCGTCAGCCCATCGGGCGCCCACCCGTTCCCAGTGCCGGGCAAGGGTCCGCGTCGTGCCTTGGGCTGCCAGCCACGACCATGCGTGCGGGGTGAACACCGTGGGACGACTGCCGCGGACGACCAGCCGCCCCACGAGTCCGGCCTTGGCGCTGTGCAGGTGCAGTAGTGTCGGGTCGACGTGCCTGATGATCCGGGCCAGGTCCCGCATTTCCCGGAACACGACGGGGCTCGGCTCCCGTGTGGCGTTCCACGACATTACCTCGGCTCCTGCTCGGGCGGCGATGCCGGCCAGCGACCCCTGGGGGCATGCGACCACGGTCTGCCAGCCATGCCCTGCCTGGTGTCGCAGATGATCATCGAGCACGTGTGCCACCCCGGTCTCGACGGATTGCGCGACGTGAAGGACCACCCTACGAGCTGCTCCTGGTGCTGCGGTGTCACTCGTGCGTGTCATGTGTCATCCGATCCGGTCGGGACGAACTGTGTGGGCATGGGCCCGGGGGCGCGCAACGTCGTCCGGACGCCCCCGGGCGTCGTGGTCACGGCAGGGGGGTGAATTGGAGTCCGCGGCGTTGTTGGCCGCGCCACCTGACGGCGTCGTTGCCCCACCAGATGCCGTTGTCGACGGCGACGATTTCGCGTCCGCCGATGCGCATGGGGTGTGGTGGGTTCCAGGGCAGGGCGAGTCCGGTGTCGGGGTCGACGGCGCCTCCGCCGCGGGCGTCGACGGCGCCGGGGCCGGCGGAGTCGCGTCCGAGTGGGTTGTTGAGCCATCTGTTGTGGCCCTGGACGTAGACCGCGGCGCCGGTGATGGCGACCGAGCGGAGAGAGTCGCCGCCGGTGTAGTTGATCCAAGTGGGCTGGGTGGGGGAGAGGTTGTTGGTCTCGAATCGGGCGACGGCGTCGCAGACGGCGTAGCCGATGGTTCCGGTGGGGGCGACGTAGCCGGCGGAGACGATGGCGAAGTAGCTGCCGTCGGGGGAGAAGTCGACGTCTTGGACGTAGGAGCGCCAGCGGCCTGACTGGGAGGCGCACTCGTTCTCGAAGTAGGGGTACTCCCAGTCGCTGAGGGTGGCGCCGGTGTCGTTGAGGTTGGCCATGAAGACCCGGCCCTGTGCTTCGCCCTCGACGGTCTTGAAGTCGCCGGTGGCCACCAGTCGGGTGCCTTGGGGGTTGACCGCGAAGTCTTCGACCTTGGTTTGGCGGTTCATGTAGCTGCCGTCGATGTCGAGATCGATGAGGCCGGTGTCGGCGCCGGTCTCGGGGTCCAGGGCGAGCAGGTTCTGGTTGAAGGCGCCGGAGATGATGAGGTTTCCGTTGGCGTAGGTGATCTCGTAGACTGCGCCGCCACGGATCCGGGCGTTGAAGCCCTGGTCGACCTCGCCGGTGACGGCGTCGACCTTGGCCAGTCGGGTGCGGCGGACTCCGTTGACAGTCTGAAACTGGCCACCGATGTAGACCGAGTCGCCGACGACCTCGAGCGACCAGACCCGCCGGTTGGTCTGGGGGGCCCAGCTGCGCAACTCACCGGTGTCGCGGTCGAGCGCGAAGAGGTCCTCGCGGTCGACGCGGTTGCCGTTGTTGTCGTTGACGGCCCCGAACCGGCCACCCACGTAGACGGTGTCCTCGCTGACCGCGAGTGCGCTCGCCTCGGGTCGACGGGCTCCGTCGACGGGGACGAGGCTGGGTGTGTAGTCGGCCGCGTTCTCGCTGACCACCGTGTCATGCTCGATCTGCGCGCTCGCCGGACTTGTCACCCCCAACGCGACCACCATCGCGCCACAAC
>JAKDNC010000267.1 GCA_030452025.1 Nocardioides sp.
TTCCCCTACGACCCGCGCCCGCCCCAGAAGGGGGAGCTCCCCGTCGAGATTGTCAGGCACTTCCTCGCCGCGATGACCGCCAACCCGATCACGACCTCCGTGGCTCGCCGGTTCCTCACCACCGCGGCGGACGAGGCCTGGGAGCCCGAGCGCGGGATGATCACCTATGCCGACTTCTCCCGGCCGATCGGGACGAACAAGGTGAGCGTCGACCTCGTCGACGCCAACCGACTCGACTCCCGTGGGGTCTGGCGCGGTCCCGTGGTGAACCCGGAGCTGAACTTCCCGATGGGGGTCGAGGACACCGAGTGGCGGATCGCCAAAGCGCCGGACTCCATGATCGTCTCGGACTCCTGGTTCGAGGACCGCTACCGCCAGGTGTCCCTCTACTTCTTCGACCCGTCCGGTCAGATCCTGGTGCCCGAGCCGGTGTACGTACCCCGCGGCGGCCAACTCTCGACCGTGCTGATGCGTGGACTCCTCGAGGGTCCGGTGACCACCACCTCCGGTGTGGCCCAGTCCTTCATCCCACGGGGGCTGACCCTGGACGAGCTCTCGGTCCCGGTGACCCCCGAGGGGGAAGCCCAGGTGTCGCTTCGGGGAGACATCTCGGTGCTGGACCAGGAGAGCATCGAACTGATGACCGTCCAGATCGCCTGGACCCTGCGTCAGGACCCGTCGGTGCAGCGGGTGCGGGTGACTGTGGGTGGGACGCCGATCGTGTCCGGCAGCAGCTCCGCCTTCGACGTGGCCACCGGACAGAACTACGACCCCAACGGCCTCTACTCCTGGCAGGACCTGTTCGGGCTGCGCGAGGGCATCGTGGTCTCCTTGGTCGACTCCGACGAGACACCGGTGGGTGGTCTGTTCGGGTCCGGCGAACACAACCTGCGCGACATCGCCATCGACCTCGGCGGCCGCCGAGTGGTCGGGGTGACCCAGGGCGGAACGACGGCACTGATCACCTCGGTCGATGCCGAGCGGGGCGCCAGCATCGACACTCTCTACGACGGCGCCACCGACCTGGCGAAACCAGCCTGGGACCACGCCGGCCGCGTGTGGTTGCTTGACCGCACCGCCAACGGGGCTGTGATCACCATGATCGAGAACCGTGAGACCCGCACCGTGCGGGTGCCCGGCGTGAGCGGTGAGAACGTCGTCGACTTCTTGGTCTCCCGCGACGGGACGCGCCTCGTCGCGGTGGTCCGCCGCCCGGGTGGCGATCGGATCGTCCTGAGCCGGATCGCCCAGAACGGTGCCAGGGTGAGCGCGACGAAGGCGCACAGCATCCTGGACGACCTCGGTCAGCCGGCCCGGGTCCGCGACATCAGCTGGGAGTCAGCCACCGAGGTGCTGATGACGCGGCTGATCTCCAAGGATCTCTCCCAGATCGGCTCGCTCTCGGTGGACGGGTCCTCGAGCGTCGAGTCGGGGTCACTCTCGAGCGAGCTGGTGAGGGACAACATCGTGCGCCTTGCCAGCTCGCCGACCCCGGGCTCCACGTCGTGGGCGGTTGCCGCCGACGGGACGATGCACCCGCTCTCGCCCGCGGTCGATGCGCGGATCCCCGAAGACGGGCTGCTGGCGCCGACGTACGTCGGCGGACCTCTCCACAGGACACCGGCGGCGGGGTTGCCCGGATCGGCGATCCGCGGTCGGCTGATGGTCGTGCTGCCACCTCTCGTCGACCTGATCACCGGATCGGCCTGCCCGGGCTGTGGCGCCCCCGGCCACCTGGTCTGTCCGTGGTGTCTGACCGGACTCTGCGACCGCGCCGACGAGGCCCTGCCCACGCCGTGCCCGCCGGGGCTGACGAGGTCCTGGTCCGCGGGTGAGTACGACGGACTCCTGCGCACGCTGATCCTCGGCCACAAGGAGAGGCACCAGTTCGGGCTCCGTCGGCCTCTGGGCGGGTTGCTGGCTGGGGCCGTCGCGGGACTCGTCGCGACCCGGGACGCCGGTCGGGCGCCACTGTTGCTCGTCCCGGTGCCCTCGCAGCGGGCCACCGTGCGTGGTCGCGGGCATGACCCGACGCTGACGATGGTGCGTGCGGCAGCGGCCAACCTGCGGCGCGAGGGGTATGACGCACGCGTGGCCCGGCTGCTCCGGGTCGCCCGGGTCCTGGACCAATCGGGGCTGCACGCCGATGAGCGGGCGGCGAACCTCGCCGGCTCGATGCATTGTCCCAGCCGGTTGGTCCGCCGCACGGCGCAGGCGCGGCACGGGGTCGTGGGCGCCTGGTTCGTGGTCTGCGACGACGTCCTCACCACCGGTGCCACGGCACGCGAAGCGCAGCGGGCACTGGAGTCCTCGGGCCTGGGCGTGCTGGGGGTCGCCACGGTGGCCGCGACGCGGCGCCGGAATCAGGGGGATGGCTGGTCTTCGTGACGCGGGTGGACTAGCGTCGGTGCATGGAGTCCGCCTGGGTCCGTGGTTGCGTCGTCAGGTCGCTCATGGCGCCCTGGGGGCAAGCCGAGGCCAGTCGCAGGCGAAGCGGTCCACGTAAGTCCACGCACGGGGGGACACCCCCCGTGCACCCCCCGGCCAGGACCGAGGTTCAGGCCAGGGGTGGACGATCACGGTGCGGCTTAGAAGTAAGTCCTGCCCCGTCCCCGTCGTCAGACACGACGGTGCGCCGGGAGAAGGCGGGTAGTGGCATCAAGCTGCGAGAGCCTCAGCAGGCGATTGTGGGGTCGAAGACCAGGTCGGCCGGGCGGACTCCATGCCACGTGTCGTGCACCGTTGTGAGAGCAGCATCCTCACAGCGGTTCGCGTCATGTTCGGAAAACCCACTGATGAGCACCGGAGGTCTACATGGACATTGTGGTCAACGCTCGACACTGCGAAGTGTCTGATCGGTTCCGCAGTCATGTCGAAGAGAAGCTGGCTCGACTCGAGAAGCACGACCACCGCATCATGCGCGTACAGGTCGAGGTCGCCAAGGAGCGCAACCCCCGGCAACATGACCGGTCCGTGCGCGTCCAGCTCACCGCACACTCGAAGGGACCGGTGATCCGGGCCGAGGCCGCCGCCGACGACAAGATGGGTGCGCTCGACCTGGCCCTGGCCAAGATGGACTCCCAGATGCGGCGCGCTGCCGACCGGCGCCGGGTCCACCGCGGGCGGCGTACCCCGGTCTCGGTCGCCGAGGCGCTCGCCGACATCGATCCCGCCGGGCCCACCACCACCATCGAGGACGACGGTGTGGTGACCACCGAGCGCAAGGTCGGCCCGATCACCGTGACTGGCGACGGCCCGCTGGTGGTCCGGGAGAAGTCCCACACTGCGGTGCCGATGACCCTCGACCAGGCGCTCTACGAGATGGAGCTCGTGGGCCACGACTTCTATCTCTTCGTGGACAAGGAGAGCGAGCATCCGTCGGTGGTCTACCGCCGGAAGGGTTATGACTACGGCGTGATCTCCGTCGAGCTGGAGGGCTGAAACCACCCGCAACACATGACCGGGCCATCCGCGGAACCCCGCAGATGGCCCGGTCGTGTCATGATTCGGGGGTGACTGAGAATCATGAGCAGGGCGAGTCCGAGCCGATCCGGGTCCTGGTCGTCGACGACCAGGAACTCTTCCGACGGGGTCTGACGATGCTGCTCGGTGTGGAGCCGGGCATCGAGGTGGTCGGCGAGGCCGGTGACGGCATCGAGGGCACGGAGCTTGCCGCGCGTGCCGCGCCCGACGTGATTCTGCTCGACGTGCGGATGCCCAAGCGGTCTGGCATCGAGGCCTGCGTGGCGATCAAGGAGACGGTCCCGTCCGCCAAGATCATCATGCTCACGGTCTCTGACGAAGAGGCCGACCTCTACGAGGCGGTCAAGGCCGGTGCATCGGGCTACCTGCTCAAGGACTCCTCGATCGATGAGGTCGCCAAGGCGGTGCGCCTGGTCGCCGACGGACAGTCGCTGATCAGCCCCTCGATGGCGATCAAGCTGATGGACGAGTTCAAGCAGATGTCCGCGCCCGACCGCAACCAGGTCCCCCGTCTGAGGCTGACCGAGCGTGAGCTCGAAGTTCTACGCCTGGTTGCCAAGGGGCTCAACAACCGCGAGATCGCCCGCCAGCTGTTCATCTCGGAGAACACCGTGAAGAACCACGTGCGCAACATCCTCGAGAAGCTCCAGCTCCACTCCCGCATGGAAGCGGTGATGTACGCCGTCCGCGAGAAGCTGCTCGACATCTCCTGAGTCGCTCGATGCCCTCGGACTCCCGGAGCCTCTCCCGGGCACAGGCGCGCCGGATCGCGTTGGCGGCACAGGGCTTCCTCGACCCGCAGCACGCGACCCCTACGCTGCGCACGCTCGATCGGGCGATCTCCCGCGCGGGGGTGTTGCAGGTCGACTCGGTCAACGTCCTGCAGCGCGCTCAATACATGCCGCTCTACGCGCGCATGGGCCCCTACGACGTGGACCTGCTCCGGCGTGCCAACCATCACACGGCGAGCCAGCCGCGCCGCTTGGTGGAGTACTGGGCCCACGTCCAGGCCTACATGCCGGTCGACCTGTGGCCCGTGATGCGGCATCGCATGGACAGCTACCGGGCCCGGCGGGGCAAGTGGTTCCAGGAGATCCCCGACCTCGATGACGAGATCCGCGCGGTGATCACCGACCTCGGGGCGAGCACCGCCCGCCAGGTCGCGGACGTGCTGGCCCGTGAGACCCAGCGCACCAAGGAGCACTGGGGCTGGAACTGGTCCGAGGAGCGCAAGGTTCTCGACTTCATGTTCATGTGCGGTGACCTGGCCATCGCCGGGCGGAATCAACAGTTCGAGGTCGTCTACGACCTTCCCGAGCGAGTGTTGCCGACCGAGGTACTCGAGGCCTCCGTGCCCACACCGCTGGAGGCGGCGGTGGAACTGGTGCGCCGTGCTGCCCGATCCCACGGGGTTGCCACCGCGTCGTGCCTTGCCGACTACTACCGCATGCGCATGCAGCCGGCGACACCGAAGGCGATCGCCGCAGCCGGCGCCGGTGACGGCGGGTTGATCAGTGCCCGCGAGGCCATCGACGTACTGGTCGATGAGGGCGAGCTGATGCCGGTCAGCGTCGAAGGCTGGAAACGGCCGGCGTACCTGCATCGCGCGGCCCGGCTGCCGCGGCGGGTGCAGGCGCGCACCGTGCTCAGCCCCTTCGACCCGGTGGTCTGGGAGCGGGAGCGGACGGAGCGGCTCTTCGGCTTTCACTACCGGATCGAGATCTATGTCCCGGCCGAGAAGCGGGTGCATGGCTACTATGTGCTTCCGTTCCTGCTCGGCGACTCGATCGTGGCCCGGGTCGACCTGAAGGCGGACCGATCCGGCGGGCGGCTCCTGGTGCGCGGCTGCTACGGCGAACCGATCGCCCCCGGCGACACCGCTGAGCACCTCGCCGTGGAGATGAACCGGCTCGCCGGGTGGCTCGGACTGGAC
>JAKDNC010000268.1 GCA_030452025.1 Nocardioides sp.
CCCTACCCCGGGGGGGGCGCGTTCCCCAGTGTGGGGGGGCCGTGGGTGTTGTGTGAAACGCATCGTGGGCGGGGGGGGTGTCCGGCAGGGGCCCTCGCACTGCTTCAGTGCGTCAGCTGATCACTTGATGTCGTCAGCCGAGATGTCACCCTTGCTGGCCTTGACGAACTCGTAGGTGCCGTCCGGCTTGTACTGGTAGATGCCGATGTAGGCAGAACCGGGGTCACCGTTGGGCAGGAAGTCGACCGGGCCGCTGTAGCCGTCGTAGTCGATGTCCTCACCCTCTTCGAGCATGCCCTTGCACTCCTTGAAGGAGGTGCACTTGGTGCCGTCACGCGAGACGTTGACGAGCTCCTTGGCAATCGCGGGACCAGCGTCGGAGTCAGCCGCAATGGCGGCCAGACCCATGAGGACCGTGCCGTCGTAGGACTCGGCCGCGTAGCTCCAGTCCTTGAGGTTCTTGCCGCTGGGCACGGTCTTGAGCTTCTTCTTCAGCTCGGCCGTGGCAGCAACACCCGGGAGCGAGCCCTTGACGTTCGGACCCATCGTGCCGGGCTTGAAGACATCGGAGAAGTCACTCAGGTTGCCGTCGACGAGATAGATCTTCTTCTCCGCCGGGCCGATTCCCTGCTTGACCATCTCTGGGATGATCTTCTTCGTCTCGTCGAAGCCGATCAGGACGATCGCGTCCGGGTCCTCCCCCTTGACCTCGGAGACCTCCGTGGAGTAGTTCGCCGCCTTGGGGTCGTAGATGATCTTCTTGACGATCTCGCCGTTGCTCGCCTCGACGTTCTTCTCCACGTTGTCGGCCAGACCCGTGCCGTAGGCGTCCTGGAGGGCCAAGATGCCAACGCGCGAGGCGCCGTCCGCGATGATCGTGTCGGCGAGCACCCGTCCCTGCAGCGTGTCCGGTGGTGCGGTGCGGAAGTAGAGCCCGTTGTCGCAGTACTTGCTGAACTCGTCGGAGGTGTTCGCCGGTGACATCTCGACCATCCCGGCACTGGTGATCTTGTCGATCACGAGCAAGGAGACCGAGGATGAGGCCGCGCCGAGGACGACATCCGCGTTCGCGCTGATGAGGCTGTCCACCGACTGCGAGGCAATCGGGTTCTGCGCGTCACCCGAGTCGGAATGCTGCACCGCGACCGGCTTGCCCAGGACACCGCCCGCATCGTTCATGTCCTTGACGGCGAGGTCCACCGCTGCGAACTCGGGCGGGCCGAGAAACGCGAGGGAGCCCGTCTGTGGCAGCAGCGTGCCCACCTTGAACTGGCCATCACCCTTGACGTCCGGGAATTCCTGGACCTTGCATTCCTTGGAGTCCGAGGCATTGTCGCTATCGCCTGCGGAATCGCTGTCGCTGTCGCTGCCGCAGGCGCTCAAAGTGAGCACAGCGCCCATGGCAAGTGCCGTCCCGAGACGCCAGATTTTGGTGGGGCGAATCATTGACCCTCCGTTTGATCACGGGTTTCCGCCACACCGGTCGGCGCGGCCTGATGTGAGCAACCTAACGCCCACGACCCCTTGATTTCGGCTGTACGCCCGGCCGATGCGAATTCGTGATCTTTGGGATGTGCCGCGGCTTGTCGCTCAGGCGTGCGGGCCCTGCTGGCCTGTCAGCCCGCTCACGCCGTGCTCGACGACACCCTCGGCGACCTGCTTCATGGACAGGCGCAGGTCCATGGCGGTCTTCTGGATCCAGCGGAACGCATCGGGCTCGCTCAGATGCAACTCCTTCTGCAGGACGCCCTTGGCGCGATCGACCACCTTGCGAGTCTCGAGCCGCTCGGTGAGGTCGGCAACCTCATCCTCGAGGATGGCCACTTCCTGAAACCGGCTCACCGCCATCTCGATGGCGGGCACCAGATCATTGCGGGAGAACGGCTTGACGAGATAGGCCATCGCCCCGGCGTCCCGGGCTCGCTCGACCAGCTCACGCTGGGAGAAGGCAGTCAGGATGACCACCGGTGCGATCCGCTGCCCCGCGATACGTTCAGCAGCGGAGATTCCGTCCAGCTTGGGCATCTTCACGTCGAGGACGACGAGGTCCGGGCGCAACGCTTCTGCGAGCGCAATCGCCTGTTCCCCGTCGGCGCCCTGACCCACGACGTCGTACCCCTCCTCGACGAGCATCTCGGCGAGGTCCATCCGGATCAGGGCCTCGTCCTCTGCGATCACGACGCGGTGGGAGGCGGAGCTGAGCTTGTCTGTCACGCATCAAGAATAGGGCTGCCGGGAAGGGTGCACGAAACCAACGACGCCCCGAAGCCGCGAGATCGTCGTCCGTCGGGTACTCTCATCCCGCCTGAGCCCCGGTAGCCCAACGGCAGAGGCCATGGTCTCAAACACCATCCAGTGTGGGTTCGAATCCCACCCGGGGCACCACGCGTTCCCCTGTCGGTGGCAACGTGCAGGCTCGGTCGCGTGTATCCCGAACCAGTGCGGGCCGTGGCACGGAATTCGCTCAGCCGTGGCGCGAGTGTCTCCGAGGTGTCCCGGGCACTCGGAGTGGCCCGCTCCACCGTGCGGGACTGGCGGGACCGTCGCGCAGATGTTCGATCACCAAGCACATGCGCCCGGTGTTTCGGAGCCAGTCCGTGGCCAGCCCCAGACTACGCAGCGCTGCTTGGCTTCTACCTGGGCGACGGCTGTCTCTCCACCCACGACAACAAGGTGGTGTTGAGGGTCACCTGTGATGCGAAGCACCCCGCGATCGTAGGTGACGTGTCATTACTGATGGCCCGCTTCGCACGCGACCGCTCCGTGTTCCACGTCCAGGCGCCAGGATGCATTGTGGTCCAGTGCGGTTGGAAGCACTGGTTGTGCCTGTTCCCGCAGCACGGCCCCGGGCGCAAGCACGAGCGAAGGATCGAGCTCGAGGATTGGCAGAGCGAGATCGTCGACACGCACCCGGCCGAATTTCTACGTGGCCTCTTCCACTCCGACGGCTGCAGGCTGATCAACACCGTTCGCAGGGCAGCCGCCGGCGGGGTGAAGATCTACTCCTACCCCCGTTGGCAGTTCAGCAACCGCTCGGAGGACATCCTCGGGCTGTGCAGCACCACCCTCGACCGGCTCGGAGTCTCTTGGCGTCGCTCCTCGAAGGTGCACATCTCCGTCTCCCGGCGCGATGGCGTCGCAGCGCTGGACGAGGCGATCGGCCTGAAGGCCTGAGCATCTTCAGCGGTGGTAGGCCGGTGCCACCTGATTGATCGCGTCGCCGATCCGGTGGATGCGCAGGGCGTTGGTCGACCCGGGGATCCCCGGCGGACTCCCGGCGATGATCACGACCAACTCGCCCTCCTTGACCCGTCCGGCCGTGAGCAGGGCCTCGTCCACCTGGCGCACCATCTCGTCGGTGTGCTCCACAGCGTCGGTCTTGAAGGTCTCGACCCCCCAAGTCATCGCGAGCTGCGAGCGGACCCGGGCCTCGGGGGTGAAGGCCAAGATCGGGATGTGCCCGCGATAGCGGGCCAGCCGCCTGGCGGAGTCACCACTCTGGGTGAAGGCGACGAGATACTTTGCGCCGACCCGTTCGCCGACCTCGGCCGCCGCCTTGGCGATCACTCCTCCACGGGTCTTGGGATTCCAGTCGATGGCAGCCATGTGACCCAGGGTGTGGTCCTCCGCCGAGGCGAGGATGCGGACCATCGTCTCCACAGTGACGATCGGATACTGCCCGACACTCGTCTCCCCGGACAGCATCACCGCGTCGGTGCCGTCAAGCACCGCGTTCGCGACGTCGGAGGCCTCGGCACGCGTCGGCGCAGGCGCCCCGATCATCGACTCCAGCATCTGGGTGGCCACGATCACCGGCTTTGCGTTGCGTCGTGCCTTCTCGATGACCTTCTTCTGGATGAACGGCACGTCCTCCAGCGGGCACTCCACACCGAGGTCGCCACGGGCCACCATCACACCGTCGAACGCATCCACGATCTCGTCGAGGTTCTCGACCGCCTGCGGCTTCTCGATCTTGGCGATCACCGGCAGGAGCACGCCGACCTCGCGCATCACCACACGGACGTCCTCGACGTCCTTGGCGTTTCTCACGAAGGAGAGCGCGATGAAGTCGACCGACAGCGACAGGGCGAAACGCAGGTCCTCGATGTCCTTCTCCGACAACGCCGGCACGGACACGGCCACGCCGGGAAGGTTGATCCCCTTGTGGTTGCTGACCTTCCCACCCACGACCACCTCGGTGCGCACGGTGTCTCCGTCGACGGAAACCACCTTGAGTCGCACCTTGCCGTCGTCGATCAGGATCGGGTCGCCCGGCTTCACGTCGCCCGGCAGGCCGTCGTACGTCGTGGAGGCCAGCGTCGCGTCGCCGGGCACGTCCCGGGTGGTGATGGAGAACTCCTTGCCCTTGACCAGAAGTGCCGGCCCGTCCTCGATCACGCCGAGGCGGATCTTAGGACCCTGGAGGTCGGCGAAGATCGCCACCCCGTGGCCGCTGTCGTCCGAGGCCTTGCGGACCATCCGGTAACTGTTCAGGTGGTCCGCATGGGTGCCGTGGCTCATGTTCATCCGGGCCACGTCCATACCGGCGTCGACCAGACGGCGGATGGACTCAGGGGACGAGGTTGCAGGGCCGAGGGTGCAGACGATCTTTGCTCTACGCACGCCCTCGACCCTATCCCGTCCCCCGAGTCGATCAGACGGTGAGCGGCCGTTCGGTCGGCAGGATCGACACCGGAAGCGCCGACGAACCAGTGAGGTAGCCGTCGACTGCAGCAGCAGCCGAGCGTCCTTCGGCGATCGCCCAGACGATCAGCGACTGGCCACGCCCCGCGTCGCCGGCGACGAAGACGCCGTCGACCGAGGACGCGTACTGGTCGTTGCGGGCCACGTTGCCGCGCTCGTCGAGCTTCACGTCGAGCTGCTCGACCAGGCCAGCCCGACCATCCCTGTGTCGAAGTTCCGGACCGGTGAAGCCCATCGCGAAGAGCACCAGCTCGGCCGGGATCTCGTGCTCGCTGCCCTCGACCTCGCTCAGCTTGCCGTCCTCGAAGACGACCTCGATCAGCTTCAGCGCACGGACGTCGCCGTCATCGTCCCCGAGGAACTCCCTGGTGGAGACCGAGTAGACCCGGTCGCCACCCTCCTCGTGAGCCGAAGAGACCCTGAAGGTCATCGGGTACGTCGGCCACGGCTGGTGCGCCGGGCGCTGCTCGGACGGCATCGGCATGATCTCGAGCTGCGTGATCGACGCCGCACCCTGGCGGATGGATGTGCCGAGACAGTCCGCCCCGGTGTCACCACCACCGATGATGACGACGTTCTTGCCGTGCGCAGTGATCTGCTCCTCGTCGCCGACCTGCGGCTCGCCGAGCGAGGCCCGGTTCGACTGCGGTAGGAAGTCCATCGCCTGGTGGATGCCCCCGAGCTCGCGCCCGGTGACCGGGAGGTCACG
>JAKDNC010000269.1 GCA_030452025.1 Nocardioides sp.
GACCTGCTCGACGATCTCGGCGGTCGACATGTTGCGTTGCAGTCCGCCCTGGCCGGTGGCGCAGAACGGGCATGCCATGCCGCAGCCAGCCTGGGACGAGACGCAGACCGTCGACCGACCCGGGTATCGCATCAGCACGGACTCGACGAGCGCACCGTCGAAGAGCTTCCACAGGGTCTTGACCGTGGTGCCCTTGTCGGCCTCCATCGTCCGCAGCGAGGTCATCAGCTTCGGCAGGAGCGTGGTGACCAGCTCCTCCCGCTGGGACGCGGGGAGGTCGGTCATCTGGGCCGGGTCGTCGACCAGGCGCGCGAAGTAGTGGTTGGAGAGCTGCTTGGCCCGGAATCCCGGCAGGCCAGCATCGCTGAGGAGTTGCTTGCGTCCGGCTTCGTCGAGGTCGGCGAGGTGTCGCGGGGGCTTCTTGCGGCCGCGCGGTTCGTCGAAGACGAGGGGAAGGGTCTTCGTCTGGTCGGGCTGGATCGGTTCAGTCATGGCTGCTCCAGTGTCCCATCGATGGTCAATCGGCGGAGAATCCCAGACCACGCCCACCGTTGCGGATGGTCAATGTCCGCCCGTCGACCTCGAAGGTGACCTTCCCGTTGAGCACCTGTCCGATGAAGTTCTCGGCCTATTGCTTCGCGGCGTCAGTGCATGCGCGCTGGGTCATCATGATCGACCCGAACTCCATCGTCGTGTCCCCGATCCTGACCGGTCCGCCACCGGTGTTGCAGTACGACGACAGCTGGACGTTGCCCTTGGCCTCGAAGCTGATGGTTGCGGGCACGGCTGACTTCGGTGCGGCCGACGCGGTGCCCGCGTCGTAGAGGGTGTCCAACCTCCAAGACGTCCCTCTCAGGTCCGTGTCGGGGGATGCTGTCGCCCGCTCCGCCAGAGTGAGTACGACGTTGCCGGAGGTGAAGCTGAGCGGACCGGTGCCGACCGCGACCGGGCCCTCGAACAGCTCGCCGATCCAGAGGTCCTGATTCATGAGCGACTCCGGGCAGGCGATCTCGGTACTCGCGAGATCGTCCACCTCGAGCTGACCGTCAGCGAACCGGTAGCTGCCCGTCAGGGTGTTGCAGCCTGCGGCGATCCGCACCTCCTCGGCCCGGAACGTGAAACGGACCTGGCTGCCGCGCACCAGCTCATGCTCGACGCCCCCCTCGGTCGCCTCGGTGACCACGAGCGTCCTGCCCTCGAGCGCGGACGGAACCGGGTCCGGGTCTCTTGCCACAGTGTCGTCGCTGTCCCCACCACAGGATGACACGGCGAACATCAACGGCAGGGCCAACCAGAACAAGATTCTCGACATCGCGGCCTCCAAAGGTTGTTCCGACTCTGGGACGTCGATGCGCGCGGCAGGGTTCCCGAGAGATGTCACACTGGCTGCCGTGAACACCGAAGTCAACGCCTTCCGACGTGGGGCGATCTGTGGCGCGCTGCTCCTGGCCGCGGCCACGGGGTGCTCGGAGGATCCGGGCGCGGCGGTGGCCGGTGAGCCGGTGTCGCCCTCGCCCTCCGCGGCGAGTCAGGAGCCGAGCGAGACGCCCGGGGGGTCGAAGGATCCCCAAGCAGCGGACATTCCCCTCGCCCGGAATCTCGACGCCAACGCCAGCTCTCCCATGTGGGCCTTCCCGGTCCTGGTGACCGGCTGGAGCCAGGCGACCCTGGACCAGGGTGGCGTGAACCAGTTGAAGAAGGACGGCATCGAAGCGACGTTCACCTCCTACCAACTGGTGCAGGACGTCGGGGGCGGTGCGGACGCAGCGAACAGCAAGGCTTACCTGGTCGACTTCGCCTCTCAGCTGAGCCGCAACTCCCAGATCGAAGAGGTCTCCACACCAAAGCTGTCGACCACCACCATCGACTCGGACCGGGGGGCCCTGGAGTTCGTCCAGCAGGACCTGACCTACACGACCACCGACGGCACGACGTACCGCTCTCGCTACCTCGCCCGTTCGGTGGACACCTACGTCCTCGCGGTGCAGTACGCCGGCCCCGAGCCGGACTGGAGCGAGAGGGAGTGGACCACGCTGCTCGACGCGGGCCTCTCCGCGGTGCTCGGCGTCTAGACGAGTCCGAGCCGGACGAGGTAGTGGCTGAACCTTGTCGGCGATCAGAACACGAGGTAGTGCAGCAGCAGCCAGATCGGGGCGATCGTCGCCAGCAGGGAGTCGAGCCGGTCCATCAGGCCGCCGTGCCCGGGGATGATCTGGGACATGTCCTTGATGGCGAGGTCACGCTTCATCACCGATTCGCACAGGTCGCCGAGGGTGGCCATCACGACGGCGATGAGGCCCAGGCAGGCACCGACCCACCAGCGGCCGTCGAGCAGGTAGACCACGAGCGGGATTGCTGCGGCGACCGTGAAGACGATCGAACCGGCGAATCCCTCCCAGGACTTCTTCGGGGAGATGACCGGGGCCATCGGGTGTTTTCCGAAGAGCACGCCGGCGACGTAGCCGCCGATGTCGGACATGATCGTGACCAGGATGAACACGAGGATGCCCTTGACGCCCTCGTCGAAACGGTCGAAGCCGGTCGCGCCACCCTCGGCCAGCAGCAGCGCAACGAAGGACCCGAGGAACGGCACATAGATCAACGTGAACACCGACGCAGTGGCATTCTTGACGTACCCCTCCACGCCACGGCGCAGCAACCACAGCATGATCACCAAGGCGCTGACCGCGGTGGCAGTGACCAACGCAGGCGCACCCCAGAAGTAGGCGACGACGACCATCACGACGCCGCCGGCGATCAACGGTTGCTCGGGCAGGTCGATGTCGTGGGCCAACAACCCACGTCGGAGCTCCCACACCGCCACGGCCACGGCGATCGCCACAATGACCATGAAAGCGGTCTTGTAGAACGCCAGTGACAGCGCAACCGCACCCAGTAGTACGACCGCTGAGCCGATGGCTGCGGGCAGGTTGCGTCCGGCGCGGCCGTGGTCCTTTGCCGGAGCGGCCGGTGGGGGAACGTTGCTCATGGGGAGTCCTCTGCTCAGACCTCGAGCAGTTCAGATTCCTTGTTCTTCAGCATCTCGTCGATCGCGTCGGTGTGCTTCTTGGTCGACGCGTCGAGCTTCTTCTCGGCACCGGTGACGTCATCCTTGCCGACCTCGCCGTCCTTCTCGAGCTTCTCGAGACTCTGCTTGGCCGTACGACGCACGTTGCGCACCGAGACCCGTCCCTCTTCGGCCTTGGCCTTGGCAACCTTGATGAACTCCTTGCGGCGCTCCTCGGTCAGCTCGGGGAAGACACAGCGCAGCACCTTGCCGTCGTTGGCGGGGTTGACGCCGAGGTCGGACTCCCGAATCGCCTTCTCGATCGCCGTCATGGCGCCCATGTCGTAGGGCTGGATCAGGATGATCCGCGCTTCGGGGGCGGTGAAGGTGGCGAGCTGCTGCAGCGGTGTCGGGGTGCCGTAGTAGTCGGCGGTGATCTTGCTGAACATGCTCGGGGTCGCACGACCGGTGCGGATCGCCGCAAACTCCTCACGGGTGGCCTCGACCGACTTGGACATCTTCTGGTCGGCCTCGGACAGAACCTGGTTGATCACGGTGACTCCTTCTTCGTTGCTGGGTGGTGCGGATGGCGTCCTACAGGTGGGTGCTGCTCAACTGTCGGCGCTCACCAGCGTGCCGATCTTCTCACCTTGGACGACTCGGAGGATGTTGCCCTCGGGCTCCATGCCGAAGACGACCATCGGGAGCTTGTTCTCCCCGCACAGGGCGAATGCGGTCTGGTCCATGATCCGCAGCCCGCGGCTCATCGCCTCGCTGTAGGTCACGTTGTCGAGCTTGGTCGCGGTGGGGTCGGTCTTCGGGTCGGCGGTGTAGACGCCGTCCACACCGTTCTTGGCCACGAGTACGACGTCGCAACGGCTCTCGAGCGCCCGCTGAACCGCGACGGTGTCGGTGGAGAAGAACGGCATCCCCATACCGGCGCCGAAGATCACGACGCGGCCCTTCTCCATGTGCCGGATCGCGCGGCGCGGGATGTACGGCTCGGCGACCTGACCCATCGTGATGGCGGTCTGGACGCGGGTCTCCACACCTTCCTTCTCGAGGAAGTCCTGGAGTGCGAGGCAGTTCATCACGATGCCGAGCATCCCCATGTAGTCGGCGCGGACACGGTCCATGCCACGCTGCTGCAGCTCGGCGCCGCGGAAGAAGTTGCCACCGCCGGTGACGATGGCGATCTGGGTGCCGGACTTGGCAACGGCGGCGATTTCGCGGGCGACCTTTTGCACCACGTCAGGATCCACACCCACTTCACCACCGCCGAACACTTCACCGGACAGCTTGAGCAGGACTCGGTTGTACGACGTCACAGGGCATCCCTTCGCATTGAGCCATTCCTCCGGAACAAGAAGGGCCGACCCGGCGCTGATGTGGTGATCATGCGCGCGGACCGGCCTCCTCGTGGTCTCTCTGGTCCCGGATGCGGAACCGGGGGAAACCCTATCGGGTCAAGCGCCAACCTCGAACCGGGCGAAGCGGGTGAGTTCCACTCCCGCCTCGGCAAGCACGGTCTGGACAGACTTCTTGTTCTCGGTCACCGACGGCTGCTCGAGGAGGACGACGTCCTTGAAGAAGCCGTTGAGGCGCCCTTCGGTGATCTTGGCGATGGCCTGCTCGGGCTTCCCCTCCTCGCGGGAGGTGGCCTCGGCGATCGAGCGCTCCTTCTCCACGATGTCGGCGGGAACCTCGTCGCGGTTGAGGTACTGCGGGCGCATGGCGGCGATCTGCATCGCCACGGCGCGCGCGACCTCGTCGTTCTCGCCGGTGAACTCCACGAGGACACCCACCGCGGGCGGGAGGTCCGCGGCACGCTTGTGCATGTAGGTCACGGTCTGGCCCTCGAAGTAGGCGACCTGGCCGAGCTCGATCTTCTCGCCGATGGTGATCGCGAGTTCCTCCACGACCTTGGCGACCGTCGTACCGTCGATCTCGACCGCCTTGAGGGCCTCGACGTCGGCGGTCTTGTTGGTGTCGGCGGCCTCTGCGATCTGCTGGGCGGTGGCGACGAACTCGTCGTTCTTGGCCACGAAGTCGGTCTCGCTCTTGAGTTCGACCAGCGCGTTGCCGGCGGTGGTGACCAGACCGGCGGAGGCCTCGCGCTCCTCACCGCGCTTGGCCGCCTTGGCGGCGCCCTTCACACGGAGCACCTCGACGGCCTTGTCGAAGTCGCCGTCGGCCTCGTCGAGCGCCTTCTTGCAGTCCATCATGCCAGCGCTGGTGAGCTCGCGGAGCTTCTTGACGTCAGCTGCGGAGAAGTTAGCCATTGTCCTTCTTCCTCGAAGTTCAGTTGGTGGAATTGAATACGGCGGCCCCGCCCCGGAGGGGCGGGCCCCGGGGAAGAGCTGCGGACGTAAAACGCCCCCAGGCCCCGCGCCGACCACA
>JAKDNC010000270.1 GCA_030452025.1 Nocardioides sp.
GGCCTGCTCCCCCTCGCCGACGAGCACTTCCGACTGGCGTGTGATCTCGCCCGCGGATCCGACTCGATGCCGATCGGGACCCGGACCGAGATCCACGCCCGGAGCTGGTGGGCACACGCGCGCTGGCTCCTCGGCGACGAGGCCGGTGCCGCCGCGACCAGCGCCCTGGCCGTGGAGAACGGCCGACAGATCGAGCATCCCTACTCCCTCACCGTGGCCCTCGCCTACGCCGCTGTCACCCACCAGCTGCTCGGGGACACCCGCGGACTCGCGCCTGTGCTCGCCGAGCTGAGCGAGGCCTGCGAGCGCTATGGCTTCGCCTACTACCGGGAATGGGCGACCGTGCTCACCGGCTGGGCCGAGGGAGGGGAAGCTGGGCTGCGCACGGCGCAGCTGGGTGTGGAGGCGTTGGAGCGAGAGGGTTCGCTGGCCCGGATGCCGTACTGGCTGTGGTTGGTCGCCGACCTGCACCGGCGCACCGGTGACACGACGGCAGCTCTCGCGACGCTGGACGCTGCAGCTTCCCGGGCCACCGCGCACGACGACCGGTGGTGGCTGCCGGAGGTCCTCCGCGCCCGGTCGGCCCTCGACTCAGGTTCGTCTGCCGTGGCCCGGCTTGAGCAGGCGGCCGACCTGGCCGCTCGTCAGTCCAGTGCGTCCCTCCTGAGCCGTTGCCGCGCCGACCTAGACGCACTCCGACGGGGTTGACACCACCGTTCGCCCGGACCTCCCCGAGCGCGAACGGTTCCGGAACGGCGCACTGCCTAACGTCAGGGTTCCAATGCAGCCGGAGGCCCCGGCCCGCCGACCCTGACGATCCAAGGACCACAGATGACCGACACGATCGCACCGCTGGACATGAGCACGACGGCAGCCGGAGCCCCCTTCGACGAACTCGCCGCACTCACCCGTGGCCCTCTGATCCTGCCCAGCGACACCGACTACGACCGGGCGCGCGCCGTCTACAACGCGATGATCGACCGGCACCCGGCCGCCGTGCAGCGTTGCCATGACGTGGCCGACGTCGTGGCCGGCGTCCGGTTCGCCAAGGACCATGGGCTCGACCTTGCCGTCCGCGGCGGGGGTCACAACGCAGGCGGCCTCGGCGTCTGGGACGACGCCCTCGTCCTCGACCTCTCCCCGATGCGCGGCACCACGGTCGACCCGGCGGGGGGAACGGTCCGGGTCGACGGTGGCTGCACCTGGGGAGACGTCGACCACGCCACGGTCGCGTTCGGGATGGCCACCCCGTCGGGGTTCCTGGCCAGCACCGGCGTCGGCGGACTGACCCTGGGCGGTGGCATCGGCTACCTCACCCGACGATTCGGTCTCACCATCGACAACCTGCTCGGCGCCGACGTCGTGCTCGCCGACGGATCCCTCGTGCACGCCGACGAGCACACCCACGCCGACCTCTTCTGGGCGCTGCGCGGAGGCGGCGGGAATTTCGGCGTCGTCACCTCATTCACCTTCAAGTGCCACCAGATCGGTGACCACGGCACGATCTACGGCGGTCCGGTCCTCTACGACCTGGTCGATGGGGCCGCAGTGATGCAGTGGTACCGCGAGCTCCTGCCGAGCCTGCCCGAGGAGCTCAACGGCTGGATCGCCCTCCTGACCGTCCCGCCCGTGGCGCCCTTCCCCGAGGCACTGTGGGGACGCAAGGTGTGCGGCATCGTGTGGTGCTACACCGGCCCGCTGTCCAAGGCCGACGAGGTCACCGCCCCGGTGCGTGAGTACGGCGCCCCCTTGATGGTCGGCATGCACGAGATGCCCTTCAACGCTCTGCAACAGGCCTTCGACGGTCTCTACCCCGCGGGTCTGCAGTGGTACTGGCGGTCCGACTTCTGCACCGAGATCAGCGACGAGGCGATCCAGGTGCACCAGAAGTTCGGCGCCCTGCTGCCCAGCGGTCACTCCACCATGCACATGTACCCAGTCGATGGGGCCGCCTCCCGGGTCGCGACGAGCGCCACTGCGTTCGCCCATCGAGAGGGCGGATGGGTCGCGGTCATCGTCGGGGTCGATCCCGATCCGGCCAACGCGCCCCAGATCTCCGCGTGGGCCAAGGACTACTGGGAGGAGCTGCATCCCACGGCAGCCAGCGGCACCTACGTGAACTTCCTGATGGATGAGGGAGCCGATCGTGTCCGCGACTCCTACGGCTCCAACTACGCGAGGTTGGCGGCGCTCAAGAGGCACTACGACCCCGACAACCTGTTCCACGTCAATCAGAACATCCCGCCGCAATGACCACCCACAACCATGGAGGTTGACCATCATGTCCTGGAACCTGTCGGGAAGCTACTTCGAGTCCTGCAACTGTGACAGCGCCTGTCCGTGCGTCTTCCTCAGCCCGCCGACGACGGGAGAGTGCACCGCCATCGTGGGCTGGCACATCAACGAAGGATCATTCGAGGCGCTGCGGCTGGACGGGCTCAACGTGGCCCTGGCCGTGCACTCCCCGGGGCACATGGCCCAGACGCCCTGGCGAGTGGCCCTCTATCTCGATGACCAGGGGTCGGAGGAACAGCAAGGTGCCCTGGGCTCCATCTTCTCCGGATCCGCCGGAGGCCACCCCGCCGTGCTCGCCGGTCACATCGGCGAGGTGCTCGGCGTCGCCAGCGCACCCATCGCCTTCGAGGACCAGGACGGATCGCGGACCATGCGGGTCGCAGAGGTGGCCGACGTGAAGATCATGGCCCTGGCCGGTCAGGGCGGTGCCCAGGTCACCATCGCCAACCACCCCCTGGCGGTCGCCCCGGGCCAGGAGCTGGTGGCCGCTCGGTCCGACCACCTGCGATTCACCGACCACGGCTACGAGTGGGAGCTGTCGCAACGCAACGGCTTCTTCTCGCCCTTCGCCTACAGTGGGTGACGCCGGATGAGCGGACTGCTGATCGCCCCCGCGGCCGCCACCAGGAAGGCCGTGACGGTGGCACTCGTCGCGATCACCGGCCTCTCGTGGGCCTACCTCGTCTTCCTCAGCATGCGGATGAGCGACATGGAGTCGTCGTTCGCGATGCCGATGACGGCGAAGTGGTCGGGCCCAGACGTCGTACTCATGTCGACGATGTGGTCGGTGATGATGGCCGGGATGATGTTGCCGTCGGCGGCACCGATGATCAGCGCTTACTCACGCACGATCCGGTCGGGAACGCCCGGGTTGCGCGGCTCGACTCCCGCGTTCGTCGTCGGCTATCTGGCGACCTGGAGCGTATTCGCGATGGTTGCCACCAGCGCCCAGTGGGCACTTCACAACGCCACGCTCGTCAGCGCGACGGGAGCCTCCACGAATCGCTGGCTCGGCGCACTGTTGCTGCTGACGGCGGGGGCCTACCAGTTCACCGGCGCCAAGGATGCCTGCCTGCGACAGTGCCGCTCGCCCCTGGGGTTCCTGTTGAACCAGTGGCGCAACGGCCGGCGCGGCGCCTTCCTGATGGGCCTCCGGCACGGCGCAACATGCGTGGGCTGCTGCTGGGCGCTGATGACGATGCTGTTCGTCCTCGGTGTGATGAACCTGTGGTGGGTCGCCCTGCTGGCCGCGGTGGTGCTGCTCGAGAAGTTCATTCCCAGCGTGAGGCTCACCCGAGTCGTCGGTGGCCTCCTGCTGCTGTGGGGCAGCGCCTTGATGGCCGGAGTCGTTGGGTGATGGGGCGACCCGGCCGCCGGGCCACGCCGTTCTACGAGCCCGATCGAATGATTCTCCACCCCCTGCCAGCGGCGTAGTCCATTTGACCGTTGCCGCCACGGTGGTCACCCTTGGGCAGGCAGCCGCACGACTGGCGGCAAGACATGGAGAAGTGGGCAATGTACGCAGCAGGTCAGATCGTCGGCACCATCCTCACGCTCGCCGTCCTGGTGGGGATCATCTGGGCAGTGGTGTTCCTCGCTCGCAAGGGTGTGCGCCGCGCGAAGAAGTAGTCTGGACCCGCGGTCCGTCCGAGACTGGTTCTCGACGAACGCCGGCCCTTCGCGGCTGCCCGCGTGGCCCCGCATGCGCGACGATCCGTAGAGTTGCAGGGTGCCCGTGCCCCGAGTCCTCGCTCCGAAGTACTGGGGATTCCACCTCCTGGCGCTGGTCCTGGTGGCGATCGCCGTAGGCCTCGGACTCTGGCAGTACGCCGCCTGGGGGGAGCGCCGCGACCACGAGGCGCAGGACCTCACTCAGGTCGAGCCGGAGCCGCTCCAGGAAGTCATGGGGCCCGACGACCCGTTCATGGGCGATTCCGTGGGCCGCCCGGTGGTGGTCGAGGGATCCTGGGTCGACGACTCCACGATCTTCGTCAGCAACCGCGAGCAGGACGACAAGGACGGCTACTGGGTGGTCACACCTGTCGCCGTCGACAAGCCCGGCGACCCGGCGATCCTCGTGGTCCGCGGCTGGACCCCCGCGATCGCCGACGCCCCCGAGGCGCCGACCGGCGAGACGACGCTGGTCGGGCTGCTCCAGCCCGCTGAGGGCAGCACAAACGTGGTCGACGACGACCCGACCGACGACGTGCTCCCGCAGCTGCGGCTCGCCGACGCGATCCAGTTCATCGACCAGGACCTGTACGGCGGCTACGTCGTCGCCGGCGACCCGGCTGGTGGGGCCGCTGGTGATGCAGGGAGTCCGGCCACTACGGACAACGACGGCACCGAGGGCCTCGCCCACGCGGACGTGGACCAGCTCCCCGAGGTGGGACAGTTCACTGCGCTGCGCAACTTGCTCTACGCCATCGAGTGGTGGATCTTCGGCCTCTTCGCGGGCTTCATCTGGTGGCGCTGGATGCGCGACGAAACCATGCGCGGGGTAGATTCACAGGCGTGAAGTCTGAGCTCAATCGCTACCGCGTCATGGCCACCATCGTCGGCGTGCTCCTGATCGTTCTGATCCTGATCGGAGTGCCGTTGGCGAACTTCGACGGCTCCCAGATGTGGGGCGTCTTCAGCAGCACTCCCGCCCTGGTGACGCCGGGGTCGGGGGTCCAGAGCTTCGGTGAGGCGATCACGACCTACCTCGGCGTGGCGCACGGGTGGCTCTACATGATCTTCCTGGTGACGGCCTTCATGCTGGCCCGCAAGGAGAAGTGGGACCTGCCGTTCACGCTGGTGACGCTGGTCTGCGGGACGGTGCCGGTGCTCAGCTTCTGGGCCGAGCACCGGGCCACCGCCCGCGTGCGTTCTGCCACCGCCCCCGTGCAGTCGGGCGTGGAGAACAGTTCGTTCTGATCCGACTCAGGTGTTGCGCGAGTCGTCGATGTCGATGACCTCGGCCGGGTCGTCCGGCGTGCTGTCGGCCTTGGGCTCGCCAGTTCCGTCCGCGATCGCCTCGCCGGGAGCTGCAGCCCCCTGGTCCTCCTGCTCCTTGGACGCCGGAGGGGCGGCCGGCTTGGGGGCCGGGGCAGGGACGTAGGAG
>JAKDNC010000271.1 GCA_030452025.1 Nocardioides sp.
CGGGTCCTCGACCTGGCCGTCGACGACGACCTGGACGACCGCGGCCCGGAGATCCGACGATTCAAGGTGCGCCGCTCCTCCGGGGCGATCCACGTCGAGGACGCGTTGACCGCCGACGAGACGCACCGGGCGATGGAGGCGGGAGCCCATGTCGCCGGGGAAGAGGTCCGCGCGGGCGCGCAGGTCCTCATCAGCGGCGACATGGGCATCGGCAACACCACTCCCGCCGCCGCCCTGGTCGCGGCCTCTCTCGGGTTGCCAGCGGCAGAAGCGGCTGGTCGCGGAACCGGCATCGACGACGCCGCGTGGGAGGAGAAGGTCGCGGTGATCCAGGCGGCCCTGGACCGTGCTGGCGGTCGCGTCACCGATCCGGTGGAGACCCTGACCGCCCTGGGCAGTGCCGACCTGGCTGCGTCGGTCAGCTTCATGGTCGCGGCAGCACGGGCCGGGGTGCCGGTGCTGCTCGACGGCCTGATGTCGCTCGCCTGTGCCGTCGTCGCGGACCGGATCGCGCCGGGCGCGGCCGCCTGGTTCGCGGCCGGCCACCGCTCCACCGAACCCGCCCAGTCCGTCGCGCTGGCCAAGCTCGGGCTCGAACCACTGCTCGATCTCGGCATGCGTCTGGGCGAGGGCAGCGGTGCAGTGGCCGCCGTGCCGATGCTGCGCTCGGCGGTGGCCCTGATGCGTGACGTGGCGCTGCTCTCGGATCTGGCACTCTGAGGGAATGGACTCCTGGCGTCTCGCCCTGGGGACGCTGACGGCGATTCCCACTCCGCCCCCCGGCCGGGTCGACCGGGCGGTCTCGCGTGGCGCGATGCTGCTCGGCCCGTTGGCCGTCGTACCCCTCGGAGCCACGGTCGCGCTGATCCTCTGGGTCGGCCGCGAGCTCGGGCTCGCTCCGCTCCCGGTGGCCTCGGTGGCGGTCGCGGCGCTCGCGCTGGGGAGTCGGGCGTTCCACCTCGACGGGCTCTCCGACACCGCCGACGGACTGACCGCGTCCTATGACCGGGAGCGCTCGCTGGAGGTGATGAAGTCGGGCTCGGCCGGGCCCGCCGGCGTGGTTGCAGTGGTGCTGGTCCTGGGCACTCAGGTCGGGGCGCTCGCCTCCCTCGGCCTCGACGAGCACGGCTGGTGGCTGGCGGGCTTCCTGGTCTGCGCGTCCCGGGCCACCCTGGCCATCGCCTGCACGACCGGGATTCCGGCGGCGCGGCGCGACGGCCTCGGGTCCGGGCCAGCCGGATCCGTGCCGTTGATCGTCACATCCCTTGTGTGGTTGGCGATTCTGGGCATTTCTGCGGGGCTCTTCAGTCTCGCCGGGTACGACGCGTGGCGGGGGCCGGTCGCCCTTCTCGCGGGAATCGCCGTCGTCGGGCTCCTGCTGGCGCGCTGCGTGAGCCGGTTCGGTGGCGTGACCGGGGACGTGTTCGGCACCGGGATCGAGCTGTCGCTGGCCGCGATGCTGCTGGCGGCCACGTGAACGACCTAGAGCTTCAGCACACGACCCGACACGACCAGGTGCACCTCGTCGCAGGCAACGGCGAATCTCTGGTTCACCGTCCCGAGCAGGTCCCGGAAGAGCCGTCCGGACGCGTGGTCGGGCACGACTCCCATGCCGACCTCGTTGGTGACGATGACGGCGGTCTGCGTCGCGGACACCGCGGTGACCGCCTCGGCGACTCGGCGGTCGAACTCCGCACGCCACCGCTCGAACGGCCTCTTCCAGCCGGCCATGTCGTCGACCATCGCTGTCACCCAGGTGCCGAGGTCGTCAATGAGGACGACCTGCTTGCCCTCCACCGCGGAGGCCAGGTCGCCCGACTCGACGGTCGACCAGTTGACCGGCCGCCGCTCCTGGTGGGCCGCGATGCGGGCCGACCACTCCTCGTCGGTGCCGTCGGGGATCGGACCGGAGGCCACATAGGTGACGCTCTGCGCATCGGCCATCAGCTTCTCCGCATGCGTGGACTTGCCGGAGCGGACGCCTCCGGTGACCAGGATCATCATGCGATTCACCCTAGGACGTGGACGTCATGAGCGCGCGGGCACGCGCCGCCGGGCTCGCCGCGGGATTTCTCGCCGACCGGCTGCTCGGCGATCCGGCTCGCTTCCACCCAGTCGCGGGTTTCGGGGTTCTCGCGGGCCAGCTAGAGCGGGTGCTCCACGCTGACTCGCGGCCGCGCGGGGCGGCGTACGCACTGGTCCTCGTCGGGGGTGCGACCAGCCTCGGGGCGATCTTGGGCCACGCCACCCGGAGACGGCCGGTGGCCGAAGTGCTCGTCACCGGCGTCGCGACCTGGGCCGTCCTGGGCGGCCGCTCCCTCGAGCGCGAGGCTGCGGCGGTCGGGGCGTTCCTGGTCGCGGAGGACCTGCCCGGAGCGCGCCGTCGGCTCACCCACCTGGTCGGACGCGACACCACGGAGCTCGACGAGGCCGGGGTCGCACGGGCCGTCATCGAGTCGGTCGCGGAGAACACCTCCGACGCCGTGGTGGCGCCGCTGGTGTGGGGAGGCATCGCGGGCCCAGCGGGGCTGCTCTGCCACCGCGCGACGAACACGCTGGACGCGATGGTCGGCCACCACAACGAGCGCTACGAGTCGTTCGGCTGGGCCTCGGCGCGACTCGACGACGTCCTCAACGTCCCCGGGTCCCGGCTGAGCGCGGCGTTGGCCACCATGTGTGCGCCACTGGTCGACGGCTCCACGAGCCGGGCCGTCCGAGCCTGGCGCCACGACGCCCCTAGTCACCCGAGCCCCAACGCCGGACCGGTCGAGTCAGCGTTCGCCGGAGCGCTCGGGATCCGGCTGGGTGGAACGAACACCTACTACGGCGTACGCACCGAGCATCGTCCCGGGATGGGCGGTGGTCCCGCGCCGGTCGCCGACGACATCGACAGGTCCACCCGGCTCGCCCGTCTCGTGGGGTTCGGCGCGGTCGCCGTCAGCGCCCTGCTGCCCATCCTCGGACAGCCCAGTCTGCTGCAGCGTCGACGTCGCCGGTGATCTCGAGGTGTCGCGGCGCCCGAGGGCGGCGTACGACGACCACGGAAACGCCCAACTCGGCGGCGGCGGCCATCTTCGGCCAGGTCCAGGTCCCACCGGAGTCCTTGGTGACCAGGACGTCCGCGCCGTGCTCTCGCATCAGCGCCAGCTCGGAGTCGAGTGCGTAGGGCCCGCGACTGAGCAGCAGGCTCCAGGCCTCGGGGAACTGCTGATCCGGGGGGTCGACGACCCGCACCAGGCAGGCGCGGTCCGCGAGCGGTCCGGTGAACTCGCCGATCGGCTGGCGGCCCACGGTCAGGAACGGCCGCTGCCCGAGCCGCGCCACGGTGGCAGCGGCCCCGGCGTGGTCGTCGACCCAGTGCCACCCAGCTGCGTCGGGAGCGTCGCCCCAGCCGGGCCGTTCGAGGCGGAGGAGGGGCACGCCGTCGGCGCGACAGGCTGCGAGCGCGTTGGCCGACATCCCTTCGGCGAAAGGGTGGGTGGCGTCGATGACCGCGGTCACCTTGTTCTCCCGGATGTGTGCGCGGAGCCCTTCGACCCCACCGAAGCCGCCGATCCGGGTCTCGCCGACGGGCAGCCGCGGCTGGGCGACCCGACCCGCGAGCGAGGAGGTGAAGTTGGCGCCGGCGGCCTCGAGACGTTCGGCCAGGGAGCGAGCCTCAGCAGTACCCCCGAGCAACAGGATCATCGACTGTCTCCGGGGGTGAGGACCAGAAGGTCACCGGGCACGCCGTTCTGCGCCAGGTCGACCAGTGCGTCGACGTCGAGGTGTTGCTCCATCAGGTCTCCGAGCAGGTCGAGCCGGGCCTCACGGCGCTCCGTGAAGCTGACGTCGGTGGGCGCCCGCCCGGGGATCAGCTCGGCGAGCAGCGCCTGTCGGAAGCCGTCGCTCTCGAGGCTGCCGTGCCACATGGTCGCGCAGACCTTGCCACTGCGTCCACCGCCGGGGAACTGGTCCGCGTCGCCGACGGTGAACCTGCCGTGGTGGATCTCGTAACCGGAGACGGGCTGGCCGAATGCCTCACCGTGCGGGATTCGGAGCGCCTTCTCGGCGGAGAATTCGGTGGTGGCGTCGACCAGTCCGAGTCCTTCCGCGGCGGCGCCGACTTCGCCCTCTGTGCCTTCGGGATCGGTGATCGTGCGGCCGAGCATCTGCGCTCCACCGCAGATCCCGAGCACGGCCCGGCCGGCCCGGGCGTGGCCGACGATCGCCCGGTCGAGCCCACGTCGGCGGAGCCAGTCGAGGTCGGACAGAGTGGCTCGGGTCCCGGGGAGGACGACCAGGTCAGCGTCGGCCAGGTCCCGGGCGTCGGAGCAGAATCGGACGTCGAGGTCGGGTTCGAGGCCCAGCGCGTCGAGGTCGGTGAAGTTGCTGATCCGCGGCAAGCGGATGACGGCCACCCGCGCGCCGGCGTCCGTCGTACGCCGCCCCTCGAGGTCGAGCGCGTCCTCGGAGTCGAGCCACAGGTCGGGGTGCCACGGGAGGATGCCGTGCATCGGCCGGCCGGTGAGACGGACCAACTCATCGGTGCCGGGAGCGAGCAGGCTGGGGTCTCCGCGGAACTTGTTGATCACGAAGCCCGCGATGAGTCGCTGGTCGGCGGGTTCGAGAAGGGCGAGGGTGCCGTACATCGCGGCGAAGAGCCCACCCCGATCGATGTCACCGACCACCACGGTGGGGACGTCTGCATGCCTGGCAAGCCCCATGTTGACGTAGTCACCCTCGCGCAGGTTGATCTCGGCCGGGCTGCCCGCGCCCTCGGCGACCACCACGTCGTACCTGCCGGCCAGGTCGTCGAACGCATCGTGCGCAGCCCGGGCCAGGTGCCGGCGTCCCCCGACGAAGTCGGTCGAGGAGATCTCGCCGCCCGGTTGGCCCATCACCACGACATGGCTGCGCCGGTCGTCGCCGGGCTTGAGCAGCACCGGATTCATCGCCGGCTCGGGGGTCGCCTTCGCGGCGAGTGCCTGGATCCACTGGGCCCGGCCGATCTCGGCAGTGTTGCCCTGCGAGTCGATGCAGACCATGGAGTTGTTCGACATGTTCTGCGCCTTGTACGGCGCGACCGCGATCCCCCGGCGCCGGAACGCCCGACAGAGCCCGGTGGTCACGATGCTCTTCCCTGCGTCCGAGGTGGTCCCGGCGATCAGCAGGGCAGAGGGCAAATGCACGACCTCATCGTAGGTGCGAACAACGCGTGGGTCAGCGACGCCCGCCGCTGAAGGACGCCGCGCTGTGCGAGCTGCCCGAGGAGGAGCCCGAACGCGAGCGGTTGCGATTGCGGTTGCCGCCACCCTTGGGAGCGCCACTCTTCTGGCCGCCCTGCGAGCCACCGGAGGAGTTGCCACCGCGGGATCGGCCGCCACCGCCGCCGGAGCGACGACGCCCGCCGCCACCAC
>JAKDNC010000272.1 GCA_030452025.1 Nocardioides sp.
CACGACGACCGAAACCTGGCCGTCCTCGGCGATGTCCACGGAGTCGACCATGTTCAGGTCGGTGATCGGGCGCTTGATCTCCGGGTCGTTGACGGTCGCCAGCGCAGCGTTCACCTGTTCGAGGGTCGGGGTGCTCATGTTCCCAAGCCTACGGGGTGTCCGGGTCCCTCTCCGAAAGGGCGTCGTCCCCGGATGGCTCGGAGGTGACCGAGCGCTCATCGATCTCGTTGAGCAGCGACTTGAGCTCCGAGCGGAGGAAGTCCCGGGTGGCCACCTCACCCACCGACATCCGCAGCGAGGCGACCTCGCGGGCGAGGAACTCCATGTCCGCGTGGGCGCGGGCGTTGGCCTGCCGGTCCTGTTCGGCGATCACCTTGTCGCGCATCTCCTGGCGGTTCTGCGCCAGCAGAATCAACGGGGCGGCGTACGACGCCTGCAGGCTGAGCATCAGGGTCAGGAAGATGTAGGGGTAGACGTCGAAGCGCCAGGAGCCGGGGGAGAGCGCGTTCCAGGCCACCCAGATCACCACGAACAGGCTCATGTAGAGCAGGAACTTCGCCGTTCCCATGAAGCGGGCGAACTCCTCGGCGAAGACGCCGACCGTGTCGGAGTCGTAGGACGGGCGCTTGACCAGAGGGCGCCGCAGGTCCTGGGGCGTGTCGAGTCGGCTCCGTCGCGAATCAGTCATGGGGCACCCCCGGTCGCGGTGCCCGGTCGCGCCAGCCGTCGGGCAGCATGTGGTCGAGCAGGTCATCGACCGTGACCGCACCGAGCAGTCGCGCGTGCTCGTCGACCACCGGCGCCGCCACGAGGTTGTAGGTGGCAAGGTGTGCCGCGACCTCGTCGATGCTCATCTGCGGTCGCAGAGGGTCCAGTGTGTGGTCGAGTGCGGCCGCCACCAGTGTGGAGGGTGGCTCGCGGAGCAGCTTCTGGATGTGGGCCACCCCCAGTAGGCGTCCGGTCGGCGGCTCAAGGGGAGCGCGGCAGACATAGACCAAGGCGGCCAGCGATGTGGTCAGGTCGGGGTTGCGGACGTGGGCCAGTGCCTCGGCGATCGTGGCGTCGGGGGCCAAGATGACCGGCTCGACACTCATCATGGCGCCGGCGGTCTCGTCCTCGTAGGACATCAGCCGTTTGACGTCCTCGGCGTCCTCGGGGGCCATCATCTCGAGCAGCCGGGCGGCGGTCTCCTGGGGCAGGTCGGCGATCAGGTCGGCCGCGTCGTCTGGTGACATCTCCTCCAGGACGTCCACAGCTCGTTCGGAGTCGAGCCGCTCGAGGATCTCGACCTGGTCCTCCTCGGGGAGTTCCTCGAGCACATCGGCCAAGCGCTCGTCGTCGAGGGCCGCGACGACCTGACGGCGCCGCTCCTGCGGCAGGTCGTGGATCACGTTGGCGGCGTCGGCCGGGCGCATCTCGTTCAGCCGGGCGAGCAGGGGGGGGGCCCCCTGCTTCTGCTGGCGCTCGATCAGTCCGCTGACGTCGACCCACTCGACCACGTGGGTCTGCCCCTTGCGACGGAACCCCCGACCGGGCTCCTGGAGGGCGACTCTGCTCAGCACCCAGTCGCGGTTGCGGGCCTGCTCCATCGCCACGTCATAGACATGGCCGACGACGTCGGTGCCTTTCACCGTGACGTTGCGGTCGAGCATCTGGCCGATGACCAGGGTCTCGGTGGGCCGCTGCTCGAAGCGACGCATGTTGAGCAGACCAGTGGTGTAGACGTGGGCGCTGTCGATGTTGGTCACGCGGGTCATCGGCACGAAGATCTTCCGCCGGCCAAACACCTCGACCACCATGCCGAGCACCCGGGGCTGGCTGGACTCCGACCGGAGTGCGACCACCAGATCGCGCACCTTGCCGACCTGGTCCCCCTGGGGGTCGAAAATCGGCAGGCCACCGATGCGGGCCGCGAAGACGCGGGTCGGTGTTGTGCTCACAAGGTCCCACGGTATCGGTAGGCAGGGTGCGATCCGGTGACCGAGTCACGTTCAGGCGAGTACGATCAGGGACATGAGTCTGCGTGGAGTCGTCCTCACACTCGCACTGCCCCTGCTGTTCGTGTCGGCGTGCGGTGAAGACACCGGGAATGACGACGCCACCGGGGTGGGGGAGTCCACGTCGCCGTCCCAGTCGGCCCCGTCCGAGTCGGCCCCGTCCCAGTCGGCCCCGTCCGAGTCAGCCCCGCCGTCGCCGTCCCCCGGCCCCCCCCCCGCAGAAGCGCGCAAGTGCGCGAAGACGTGGCGGGACGAGGCCACGCTCCCCAAGCCGTACGTCGGCTGTTGGGCCGGCAAGGAGTTCGTGGCCCCGGACTCCCAGATGTGCGGCTTCGTCAAGCCCCTGATCACCTACGACGATGCCTATTGGGCGGTGCCCGGAGGCACCATCCACAAGGCAGCCAAGGGACTCGACGCAGACCCGGCCTTCACCGCCGACCTGAAGGGCTGCCGGGCCTGAGACTGGTGCGGATGTGACACATGTGACCTAGGCTGCGGCCGTGAGTCTCTTTCCGCGCGCACTCTTGTCGCTCCTGCTGGTGATCCCGCTCGGCCTCGCCGCGGGGCAGACCACGGGCGGAGGAGCAACAGCCAAGGTCGGTTCCGTGAGCGGCCAGCAGGCGCCGACGTGCTCCGACGTACTCCTGATCGGCATCGAGGGTGCGGCCGAGGTGAAGCGAGGCTCCACCGGTTTCGGTCCGGTGATGAGGACTGCCCTCGACCGGTACGTCGCCGCGGCCGACGCAGGTGGTCGTTCGGTGAAGGTGCAGCGAATGGGCACTCGCTTCAAGGCCACCAGGGCGTTGCTGACCTCCCCCAGGAGCACCGTCCCGAGCCGCCGGGCCGTGACCAGGGAGCGGCTGCGCGCGTGGGTGACCAAGCCCTTCAGAGCGATCGTCACCAACGTCGTCAAGCGAGTCAACCGTGCCGTGGCCGAGTGCCCCCGTCGGCAGGTCGCACTCGCCGGATACTCCCAGGGCGCGATGGTCGCCCACCGGGCGCTGCTCCGGCTCGGCTCGTCCAAGGCATTCCCGATGGTGGTCGGCGCGGTCCTCGTCGGCGACGGCGATCGGGTGCGCAAGACCTCGGCGCGGCTGTTCGGCAAGCCTGTCGCCTCCAGGAAGACCCGTGGGCAGCAGCCCCACGTGACCGGCAAGCCCGCACCCGACGTGCCGGTGCGGGGCAGCGCGAAGCGGGTGATCAGCGTCTGCACCGCCGGCGACCTCGTCTGCGACGTCGGCCGCACCCGCACCAACCGTGCCTTCGCCATCCACAAGGGCTATTCGACCGGCAGAGCGGCAGGCGCCGTACGTCGCGCTGCCAACCAGCTCTGGTCCTACACCCGTGCCTGGCCCAAGCTGCCGGCCAGGGAGCCGGTGGTCCCCGTCGATGTGGGCCGGAAGTTCTCGCGCCAGCTTGCCGTGGACGTGGCCCCGGGACGTGCTGGGACGCTCCTCTGGGAGAACGTCAAGGGTCTGCCTCCCGGTGTCACCCTCAACTCGAAGGGGCGCCTCGCCGGCACGCCGACCCGGATCGGGAACTGGCGGATCAGCTACACCGTCCGGAACACCTCACCCCACACCCCACCCGTGGCCGGGGCGATCACCGTCGCCGCCTCGTCCTCCGAGAGCGTCCTCACCGCCGCCGGCATGACGTCGTGCCAGGTGCGTCCCAACCACACCACGTGGTGCTGGGGCCAGAACACCTACGGACAGGTGGGTGACGGGACCAAGAAGCGGCGGATGGTGCGCAAGCGCGTCGGCGCCGACTTCGACTGGGAGTCGGTGAGCACCGGCGGCAACTCGACCTGCGCGATCAAGCTCAACGGGAGCCTGTGGTGCTGGGGTCTGAACAACAAGGGCCAGCTCGGGCTCGGCGACCACCGCCGTGAGCAGCTCACCCCGGCCCGCGTCGGCACCGCCACGGACTGGGACCAGATCAGCGTGAGCTACTTCCACACCTGCGGCATCCGGGACAACGGGACCGCCTGGTGCTGGGGCAACAACAACCGCGGGCAGCTCGGACAGAACAACCGCACCCTCCGGATCAAGCCGTTCCGGGTCGGCCGACGCAGTGACTGGGCGACGATCAGCACCGCCGGCTGGCACACGTGCGCCACCGTGAAGAACGGCAGCGCCTGGTGCTGGGGTGCCGCGGGCTACGGCCAGATCGGGGACGGCACGGTCAAGCGCAACCGACTGATTCCGCGGCGGGTCAGCGGGAACCAGTCCTGGCTCCGGGTGAGCACCTCGTGGTCGGCCTCCTGTGGACTGACCGACAACGGCGACGTCTGGTGCTGGGGGCTGAACAACAAGGGCCAGCTCGGCACCGGGGGGCATGCAGACTCCTCGGTCCCGGTCAAGGTCAAGGGACCCGCCAAAGTCAAGACCCTCACCATGGGCAATGCCCACACCTGCGGGATGGAGGTCTCCGGTGACATGTGGTGCTGGGGCTCCAACCGCTACGGACAGTTCGGCAACGGAACCAACCGCTCCCGGGTCAACCCGATCCGGGTGATGCGGGGCAGCCCGTGGCTCGCCGTCTCCGCGGGGCTGCTGCACACGTGTGCGGTGGCGCCCAACCGGGCAGTCTCCTGCTGGGGCAACAACGAGCAGGGCCAGCTCAAGCGCGGCGACCTCGAGGACTCCAACAGCCCGCCGAAGTCGGGCGACACCCTGACCATCCCGACCGCGCGGAAGAACGGCGCGGTCACCAAGGTGACCAGCTTCAACATCCTCGGCAGCGGCCACACCCGCCCCTTCGCGGACGCCTCGAACTACGCTTCAGGCCGGATCCGGGCGGAGTGGGCGGCAGACCTGATCGAGGAGTACGGCTCCTCGATCGTCGGCTTCCAGGAGATCAACGCCGACCAGTTCCGGGCGATCATGAAGATCATGGGCCCGCGCTACCGCGCCTACCCGGGGCTCAAGCGGGGTGCTCGGGCCATCTGGACCAACATGATCTGGGACCCGAAGGTGTGGGCCCTGAACAGTGCCGAGACCTACAAGATCCCGTTCCTCAAGGCCCAGCGACCGCAACCCATCGTGCGGCTGGTCAACAAGGCCACCGGCAAGAGGGTCGCGGTGCTCAACGTGCACAACGTCTCGCGCAATGACCCGGAGCGCAGGCGTCAGCGCGCCGCCGAGCTCCGCATCGAGATCGCCCAGGTCAAACGGATGCGCAGGGCCGGCTGGGAGGTCATCCTCGGTGGCGACATGAACGACCGCCGGACCACCTTCTGTCGCATCACCAGGGAGACGGATCTCTCGGCCGTCCAGGGCGGGAGCAACAGGAACGGCAAGTGCGTGATGCCGAAGCAGACCCGCCTCGACTGGGTGTTCGTCTCGCCGGGGCTCACCCGGGGAGCGGTCAACTTCGACATGCGTG
>JAKDNC010000273.1 GCA_030452025.1 Nocardioides sp.
CCAAGCAGGTGCCGAAGCCAAGCTCTGCGGCCAGCAGGTAGACGTTCTGGGCCACGTGGCCGGCCTCCATCCAGACGAACCGCTCCCCATGGTCGGCCGGCTGTTCCGGGAACCGGCGACGGGCTGCCTCCAGGTCGGCGGTGATCAGGACTAGCGCCGGACACGCGGTGAGCCAGTCACTCGCGTCCAGCGTCCCAGCGGCGACAGCGCCCCGATGGTCACCAGCTGGACCCGGGGCAAGCGCGTGGTCGAGCGGATCATACCGATAGCACCCCGGCTCCACGCCATTCACCTCACCCGAAACCAGCGTGACGACGATGGGGTATGCACCTCGCGCCGAGGGAGACACGCGGTGGGGCGGTGACGTGGAGCCGGCAGCGGCCCACAACATTCTCGAGACGGCTTCCAGCTCGAGGGGCCGCGTGGCATCGAAGTCCTTGGTGGACCGGCGTGAGGACAACAACCCCGCCAGGCCTTGCTGATTCTCGATTCCGGGAAGGGAGATCATGGTGTGCCTCTCCTGCTTGAGTTGGGTCAGGGGTCTGACGGCTGAACGCCTGGTGGCTCCGAAAGCTGTTCGTGAGCAGCGCGAAGTCCGGACGCGACGGCGCCATCGATGTATCCGTTCCACTCGGTGGCCGTTTCGGTTCCGGCCCAGGAGACCCGCTCGAACGGTCGGCGCAGCTCGGGGCCGAGCTGGGTCCACACACCCGGCCCGAGGTGTCCGCCGTAGCAGCCTCCGGTCCATGGCTCGGCGGCCCAGTCGAGGTCGACGTAGTCGACGACGTCTGTCGCCCGGGGCCCGATCAGGTCGATGAAGCACCCCACGACCAGCTCCCGGCGGGCTTCGGTCGTGAGCAGGCTTGCTCGCCTGGCGTGTCCACCCTCGATGAAGCCCAGGAGCAGCCCGCAGGCCGCGTCGGGTGGTGAGTTGTCGAAGACGAGGGAGACCGGATGGTCGAGCGAGGCAGCGAATCCGGCGAGGTCCTCCTCGCGCCAGAAGGGCCGGTCGTAGCGCGCGATGCACTTGATGACCGCGCCCATCGGGACGCTCTGGATGAGTTGGCGACGGCGTGGAGGCAGCGGTGGATCGAAGTGGACTGCCCCGATGAGGTGTTGCGGGATGGCCACGACGACACCGTCCGCGTCGTACGTCTTCGCATCAGTGCGGACCTCGCAGCCGGCTGATCCCTGAGAGATCGACCGGACTGGTTCGTCGTAGCGGACCATAGTGCGTAGGTCCGTGGCGAGAGCATCGGCCACCTGTTGGGTGCCGCCGACGACGCGGCGCTCCTGGGCTCCACCGGCCGTGCCGAGGAGCCGGTCGAGCATCCCGCCGGAGCGGCAGTAGAACAAGAAGTGCAGCAGCGACAGCTGGGAGGCTTCCGCGGAGAAGATCGCGGTTGTGACCAGCCTGAAGAACTGTCGCGTCCGTTCGAGCCTCAGGTTGCCTCGCAGCCAGGACTCGAACGTCTGCCCGTCCCAAGCCGGGGCCTTTGCTGCCGTCCACGGCTGGTCGAGCGGGACCGAGGCCGCCATCCGTTCGAGGCGCTTCTGGGCCACGGCGGCCTCGAGGAGGACGTGAGGCGGCAAGCCGAACGTGTCACCGCTGAAACGCTTGACGTGGCCCTCGATGGAGACGATGTAGTCGCCGTGGTCGTAGGACGGGAACGTCTCGAGACCGAGCTCGTCGATCAGGCCGAGGACGTGGTTCTGGGTGGGCCCCACCCACTGGCCGCCGACCTCGACGGTGACGCCGTCATCGAAGACGTGGTTGAGGATGCGTCCGCCGGGACGTTGGCGTGCCTCGAGGACGGTGACGCCCACGCCGGTGCGCTCGAGCTCTCTGGCGGCAGTCAGACCCGCCATCCCGGCTCCTACGACGACGACATGTTGCGACACCAGGGATCCTCACTTTCACTGACCTGCATCCTGCCCGACCCACACCATCCACGGGTCCGCCCCTCAGCGAGTCGTCCAGTCCGTCGCCTTCGGGGACGACAGCGCCACCAGCATCAGGATCGCGACCATGGCGCCCAGCGTGTGTCCGGCATCCAGGCCCGAATCAGCGGTGAGCGCCAGTCCACTGATGTGACTCACCGTGACGAAGGCGGAGACCGCAAGCAGCACGCGTCTGGCCACGGCACTGCGCGCGAACAGCGACAGCGCCATCACGGCGATCACCACGGATCCGGCGACGGTGATGCCGGCGAGAGCGCGCTCAGAGTCGGTGTCGGGCCAAGACACAAGGATCGACCAGACGACGAAGGGTGCCACCAGCAGGTTGATCGCTGCCGGTAGCCACACCTGCAGGGGTACGCCGCTCGGCGGGGCTGGCCGCAGGTTGGGCGCCTCCGGGTCGGGCTCCACGCCACGGACGTCGAGGACCGGCAGGTCGCCGTCGGTGTGCACGCTGTCGCCGCCGCCGTTGCGTGAGTGGTAGCTCGTGGTGAAGTCGGGCAACACGTCGACCGAGACGGCCGGCTCGGCCGCGGTCACCGAGTCGACGATGTAGTCACGCTCGACGTCGATGTCGGCGTCGATCTTGTGGGTGATCTGGAGCGTGAACAGCGACAGGCCGACCCTGCGGTCATAGGTTCCGCCGGCCAGCCAGTCGACCTGTGCCCCGCCCGGTAACGGCCAGCCCTGCGGCGTACGCCAGAAGCGGACGTGGTGGCGCTGGGCCGGGTTGCCCTCGACCTCCTGCTGGTAGGCCGCGTCCTGGCTCCGGTCGAAGAGGAACAACGGACTGACCGGGGCCCTGGGATAGCTCCGCCGGGTCAGCGTCGACTGCACGATCTTCGCCGACGTGCCTGCGGTCACCGGGTCGGCCAGGATCCAGCCGGCGCGCGACATGGCGGTGGACAGCTGCTCGCCGGTGCCTCGGACCGCCAGGTTGAGCGGATCCCCCAGGAGCCCGTCACTGGTCCGGGTGCGCCCGATGAAGTAGTCGGGGACATAGATCGCGGTCATGATCCGGTTCAGCCGGGGGAGTGCGAGGTAGGCCAGCACCGCCCACAACGAGATGACGGCCAGCAGGCTCGCCCAGGTCAGGCTCGGCGGGGTCGCCCCCAGCAGGACTGCGAGCCACATCGCACCCAGGGTCCCGAGCCCGAAACAGACCTTGTCGTAGAGACGGACCTTCGCCTTGCGGACGACCGGGATGTCGAGGACCTTGTCGGGCGGGCCAGCGGCTCGTGGACGTCGTGACATGTTGGCAGTGTGGCAGGTCGCAGACCCGGCCCACGTCCCGCGCGGTGCAAGAATGCCGGGATGCCGAGCAACCCAGTGACCTTGCTCTACGACCGCCTCATCCATGCCGAGGGCGATTCCGCGGAGGTCGACGAGTCGGTGCGCGCCCGCGTCGCGCACAACGGTCTGCGACAGATGGCCGCGCAGACGATGCAGGGCATCGGCGACCAGGTGGTCAATGCCAAGACCGTGCTGCCCTGGTTGCTGACCGCGGTCGGAGCCCCCGGGGGACTGCTCGCGTTCCTGGTGCCGGTGCGTGAGTCGGGGTCGATGTTGCCCCAGGCCGCCCTGACCCCATGGATACGTCGTCTCCGCGCCCGAAAGTGGGCGTGGGTGGTCGGTGCCGCCACCCAGGCCCTGGCAACGGGGGCGATGGCCCTGGTTGCCGTGGGGGTGCGTGGATGGGTTGCCGGTCTCACGATCCTTGCTGCCCTCGCTGTCTTCGCGCTCGGTCGGTCACTGTGTTCCCTGGCCAGCAAGGACGTGCTCGGGCGCACCATCCCCAAAGGACAGCGGGGCCAGATCAGTGGCGCGGTCACCGTGCTCTCCGGGATCGTGGCGCTCACCCTCGGCCTGTCCCTGCAGCTGTGGGGTGGGGACGTCGGACCCGAGCTCCTGGCAGCGATGCTGCTGGGAGCGGCCCTGACCTGGGTGGTCGGCCTGCTGTTCTTCGCCTCCGTCCACGAGCCCGAGAGCACTCCGGACGACCGCAGCGACGGGCCGGGGTGGATGGCGCAGTCGTGGCACGTGTTGCGCGACGACGAAGTCTTCCGTCGCTTCGTGTGGGTGCGGTCCCTGCTCCTGGTCTCGGCCCTCAGCCCCCCGTTCGTGATCGCCATCGGCGTGGCCAACCAGGGTGACGGGATCTCCGGCCTGGGGCTCTTCGTGATGGCCCAGGGTGTGGCCAGCCTCGTGGGCGGCCGACTCTTCGGGCGTCTGGCCGACAGGTCCTCGCGCATGTTGATGGTGTGGTGCGCGCTCGGGGCCTCGACGGTGATCGCGGTGTTTCTGCTGCTGTTGCTGGCCCCCACCGCGCGTGACTCCGCCTGGCTCTACCCCGCGACGTACCTGCTGCTCGCGCTGGTGCACCTCGGGACGCGGCTGGCGCGCAAGACGTACGTCGTCGACGTCGCGGAGGGTGACCAGCGCACGGAGTACGTCGCGGTGGCCAACACCGCGATGGGTGTCCTCCTGCTGGTCGCCGGGGCGGTCACCGGAGCCCTCTCGATCTGGGGCAACGCGCCGGCCCTCGTCCTGCTCGCAGCGCTCGGTGTGCTCGGTGCGCTGATGGGCAGGTCCTTGCCGGAGGTCAGCGTCGGATCGTCGGACTGATCAATCGGTTGCCCTGTTCAGGAACCCTCGCAGGCCGAAGAAGAGAAAACCCGCTGTCGAGACCGCCAGGCCGAGCACGATCCAGCCCGCATCCAGATGAGGCGCCGAGGTCAGGACGCCGCGCATGCCCTCCGAGACGAACGTGAGCGGATTGGCGAGCGTGATCACCTGGAACCAACGCAGGCTGTCCAGGGCCTGCCAAGGGTAGAAGGTTGCCCCAGTGAAGATCAGTGGGGTGAGTGCCACGGCGAAGACGACGTTGATCTGGTTGGGCGGCACCAACGTTCCGAGGACGAGCCCGATCGCGCTGCCGGCGAAGCCCCCGACGACCAGGAGTACGACGAACAGTGGCCAGCTCGCGTCCTGGACCTCGATGCCGCCGGGCAGGATGAGCGCTCCGAGAGGAAGGATCAACGAGGCCGCCACGATCGCCCGACCGGTGGCGAAGACCATCTTCTCGAGGCCGACCGCCCAAGGGGCCAGCGGTGCGAGCAACCGGTCCTCGATCTCCTTGGTGTAGGAGAATTCGATGACCAGAGGCAGGGCCACGTTCTGCAGCGCCGTCAGCACCAGCGTGAGCGCGATGATCCCCGGCAGGAGCTGTGAGCCGTACTGCGGCCCGGCCGCGCCGATCTCGGGCAGAACTCTCCCGAACACGAACAGGAACGCCAACGGCTGCAGCAGCGCCTGGGCGAGGAACCCGGGCAGGTCGTGGCGCAGGGTGTTCCAGGTGTCGCGCTGCAGCAGGCCGAGGAAGGCCCGCCCTGCAGTGGCCTGACCGACGGTCATCGCAG
>JAKDNC010000274.1 GCA_030452025.1 Nocardioides sp.
CGCCCACCGACTCCAAACAGCCAGAGATGCGGATCGCATCGCCGTCATGGAGGACGGCTGGGTCACTGAGCTCGGCTCTCACCACGAGCTCATCGCCAACGACACCTCCTACGCAGCCCTCTGGCTAGCCTGGAACGGACCCTCCTTCCCGGACCGGGCCGACGATCAGGAATGACGCACCACGCCAGACCGCTCGGAGACGAGTTTCAACAGGTGCTGCTGGCCGCTCGCCTAGAGTGCGAGCATGAGCATGGCGAGCACGGACCTGCGCCTGACCCAGTACGCCTCCGGCGGCGGCTGCGCCTGCAAGATTCCGCCCGGCGAGCTCGAGCGGGTCCTGGGCGGACTACCGTCGGGGACGGCGACCGGGGACCTCCTCGTCGGGCTCGAGAACGGCGACGACGGCGCCGCCGTACGCATCGACGAGCAGCGTGCGGTGATCGCGACCGCCGACTTCTTCACACCGGTCGTGGACGACCCCTACGCCTGGGGCCGGATCGCGGCGACCAACGCGATGTCCGACGTCTACGCAATGGGTGGGGAGCCGTTGGTCGCAGTGAACCTGCTCTGCTGGCCACGCGACAAGATCCCCTTCGAGATCGCCGCCGAGGTGCTCCGCGGCGGGGCCGAGTCCTGCGTCGAGGCCGGCGCCCACCTCGCCGGTGGCCACAGCATCGACGACCCGGAGCCGAAGTACGGACTCGCGGTCACCGGGATCGCGGACCCGCAGCGCCTGCTCCGCAACGACGCGGGCCGGGTCGGCTGCCCCCTCACCCTCACCAAGCCGCTGGGCCTCGGAGTCCTCAACAACCGACACAAGGCCACCGGTGAACGGTTCGAGGAAGCCATCGCGACCATGTGCACGCTCAACCGCGACGCTGCCCGTGCGGCCTTGGCCGTCGGGGCCACCTGCGCCACCGACGTCACCGGGTTCGGGCTGCTCGGCCACCTCTACAAGATGTGCCGCGCCAGCGGAGTCTCCGCAGTGATCGACGCGGCCGCAGTGCCCTATCTCGACGGCGCGCGTTCGTCGCTGGCCGACGGGTTCGTGCCCGGCGGCAGCCGCCGCAACCTCGACTGGGTCAGGCCGCACCTGTCCGCCGACGGGTTCGACGAGGACGAGCTGATCCTCCTCGCCGACGCCCAAACATCGGGCGGACTGCTGGTGGCCGGCGAGCTTCCGGGCCACCCGGTGATCGGCGAGCTGGTGACCGGACCCGATTCGACGCTCACGGTCCGCTGAGATGGGGTAGCGTCCGGGACGTGGCGACGACGTGGCTCTCCTGGCCAGTGATCAAGCAGATCACCGGCGCGGACAAGCTCGCCCGCGGCCATGCCGCACGCTCGGAGTGGACGGAGGAGCTCAGCGCCCGCACCACGACCGCGGACAGCGTCGCGAAGAGCGTCTGCCCCTACTGCGCGGTGGGTTGCGGCCAGAAAGTGTTCGTCAAGGACGACGAGGTCATCCAGATCGAGGGCGATCCGGACAGCCCGGTCTCCCGCGGACGCCTGTGCCCCAAGGGCTCGGCCAGCAAGAATCTCGTCACCTCCCCGTTGCGCCAGAGCACCGTGCGCTACCGGCCGGCGTACGCCACCGAATGGCAGGACCTCGAGCTCGGCACGGCGATGGAGATGATCGCCGACCGGGTCCTCAAGACCCGCCGTGACACCTGGCAGGACCTCGACGACCAGGGCCGCAAGCTGCGCCGCACGATGGGCATCGCGAGCCTGGGCGGCGCCACACTGGACAATGAGGAGAACTACCTCATCAAGAAGTTGTTCACCGCGATGGGCGCGATCCAGATCGAGAACCAGGCCCGCATTTGACACTCCGCCACCGTCCCCGGTCTGGGGACCAGCTTCGGTCGCGGCGGCGCCACCGGGTTCACCCAGGACCTCGCCAACGCTGACTGCATCCTGATCCAGGGATCCAACATGGCCGAGGCCCACCCGGTCGGGTTCCAGTGGGTGATGGAGGCCAAGAAGCGCGGCGCACGGATCATCCACGTCGACCCGCGTTTCACCCGAACCAGCGCGCTCGCGGACACCCACGTCCCGCTGCGCGTCGGGACGGACATCGCCTTCCTCGGCGGGGTGATCAACTACGTCCTCGAGCACGGGCTCGACTTCCGTGACTACGTCGTGGCCTACACCAACGCCGCGAACATCATCGGTGAGCAGTACGTCGACACGGACGACCTCGACGGGCTCTTCTCCGGCTTCGACCCGGAGACGAAGACCTACGACACCTCCTCCTGGCAGTACGACAGCGCCGACCCCGCCGGGGACGGAGCGGCGCACCCGCCCCGCGACGAGACCCTGCAGCACCCGCGCTGCGTCTACCAGATCCTCAAGCGGCACTTCTCCCGCTACACCCCCGAGATGGTCGAGCAGACCTGCGGTGTGAGCAGGGACGACTTCCTCGACGTCTGCCGGTCGGTGGCGCAGAGCTCCGGTCGCGAGCGCACGACGGCACTGGTCTACAGCGTCGGCTGGACCCAGCACAGCGTGGGTGTGCAGTACATCCGCACCGGTGCCATCCTTCAGCTGCTGCTGGGCAACATGGGCCGCCCCGGTGGCGGGATCATGGCGCTGCGCGGCCACGCGAGCATCCAGGGCTCGACCGACATCCCGACGCTGTTCAACCTGCTCCCCGGCTACCTCCCGATGCCCAGCGCCCAGGAACACCCGGACCTCGAGGCCTGGATCGAGGCCGTCCACAAACCCGGCAGCAAGGGCTTCTGGGGCGCCGCCGACGCCTACGCGGTCAACCTCCTGAAGGCCTACTGGGGTGAGCACGCGACCGCGGAGAACGACTACTGCTTCGACTACCTGCCCAGGATCAACGGCGACCACGGCACCTACCGCTCGGTCCTCGACATGATCGACGGCAAGGTCAAGGGCTACTTCCTGCTCGGCCAGAACCCGGCCGTCGGCTCCGCCCACGGCCGGGCGCAACGGCTCGGGATGGCCAACCTCGACTGGCTGGTGGTCCGCGACCTCTACGAGATCGAGAGCGCCACCTTCTGGAAGAACTCGCCCGAGGTTGAGACCGGGGAGATCGTCCCCGAGGAGTGCGCCACCGAGGTCTTCCTGATGCCCGCCGCGTCCCACGTGGAGAAGGAGGGCACCTTCACCCAGACCTCGCGGATGCTGCAGTGGCGGGAGAAGGCGCTGGACCCGAAAGGGGACTGCCGCTCCGAGCTGTGGTTCTTCTACCACCTCGGCCGAATCCTGCGGGACCGCCTGGCGGAGTCGACCGACGAGCGCGACCGTCCCCTGCTCGACCTGACCTGGGACTACCCACTGCACGGCAAGCGCGGCGACGAACCCTCCGCCGAGGCCGTGCTGATGGAGATCAACGGCTACGAGGTCGAGTCGGGCCGGCCGCTGTCCAGCTTCACCGAGATGAGGGCCGATGGCTCCACGCTCGGCGGCTGCTGGATCTACACCGGCGTGTACGCCGACGGCGTGAACCAGGCGGCCCGTCGTACCCCCCGGGACGAGCAGTCATGGGTCGCCCCCGAGTGGGGCTGGGCCTGGCCGGCCAACCGCCGGATCCTCTACAACCGTGCTTCGGCCGACCGGGACGGCCGACCCTGGAGTGAGCGGAAGGCCTACGTCTGGTGGGACGAGGAGACCCGCGAGTGGACCGGCCACGATGTCCCCGACTTCCAGAAGACCAAGCCACCGTCGTTCCAGCCCGAGGCAGGCTCCGACGGGGCGGACGCCCTCAGCGGGGACGACGCCTTCATCATGCAGGGCGATGGGAAGGGAGCGCTGTTCGTGCCGCAGGGCCTGATCGACGGGCCGTTGCCGACCCACTACGAGCCGGTGGAGTCGCCCTTCCGCAACCCGGTCAACGGGCAGCAGGCCAACCCGACCCGCAAGGACTACGTCCGCGCCGACAACCGGATGAACCCCAGCCCCCCGGAGCCACACAGCGACGTCTTCCCGATCGTGTTCACCACCAGCCGGCTCACCGAGCACCACACGGCCGGAGGGATGAGCAGGTTCCAGGCCTACCTCTCGGAGCTGCAACCGGAGATGTTCGTCGAGGTCTCGCCGGCGTTGGCCGCCGAGCGGGGACTCGAGCACATGGGCTGGTGCACCGTGGTGTCCGGACGCGCCGCGATCGAGGGACGGGTGCTGATCACCGAGCGGCTGCGTCCGCTGCGGGTCGAGGACCGGATCGTGCACCAGATCTGGTTGCCCTACCACTGGGGCCGCTCCGGGCTGGTCACCGGCGACTCGACCAACGACCTCCTCGGGATCACCCTGGATCCGAACGTGCTGATCCAGGAGAGCAAGGTCGGAACCTGTGACATCCTGCCGGGACGGCGACCGACCGGGCCGGCGTTGTTGGAGTTCGTTGCCCGATACCGTCGACGGGCCGGCATCGCCGACGAGTCGGCGCCGGCGAAGGGGAGTCAGCGATGACCGGACGGAACAGTCTCTTCGGCCCGATCGACCCCGCGCTCGATGCGGGATACGCCGCCCCACCGCCGCGCAAGGGCTTCTTCACCGACACCTCGGTGTGCATCGGATGCAAGGCCTGCGAGGTGGCCTGCAAGGAGTGGAACCTCGTCCCGGATGACGGGTTCGAGATGACCGGGATGTCCTACGACAACAGCGGATCGCTGAACGCCAACTCGTGGCGTCATGTCGCCTTCATCGAGCAGCCGGGGCGCGCCGGCAGCGCCGCCGACCTGGTCGACTGGGGGCCGGAAGGGGCCGGCGGATGCGGCGGCTCCGCAGGTCCCGAAGCCTCCGGTGAAAGCGGCTGCGGCTGCTCTTCGGACGGTGAGTCGTCGGGTGGGTCGTCGTGTGGATCATCCGGGTCGACCGGGGCCGACGCGAGCACACGGCCCGACTTCCGCTGGCTGATGTCCTCCGACGTCTGCAAGCACTGCACTCATGCCGCCTGTCTCGACGTCTGCCCCACCGGCTCATTGTTCCGCACCGAGTTCGGCACCGTCGTCGTCCAGCCCGACATCTGCAACGGCTGTGGCTACTGCGTCCCGGCCTGCCCCTACGGCGTGATCGAGCGACGCACCGGACCCGACCATGCACCCAACGTTGGCGTCGCCCAGAAGTGCACGCTCTGCTATGACCGGCTCACCGCGGGCCAGACGCCCGCCTGTGCCCAGGCCTGCCCCACCGAGTCGATCCTCTTCGGTGACGTCGACGAGCTCCGCGAGCGCGCCAACGAGCGGGTCGCCGCGCTGCACGAGCGCGGTGTCATGGATGCCCGGCTCTACGGCAACGACCCCGAGGACGGTGTCGGCGGGGCCGGCGCGTTCTTCCTGCTGCTCGACGAACCCGAGGTCTATGGCCTCCCGCCGGACCCGGTGGTGACCACGAAGGACCTGCCC
>JAKDNC010000275.1 GCA_030452025.1 Nocardioides sp.
ACCGAGGTCGAGCTCAAGGAGCGCAAGCACCGCATCGAGGACGCCGTTCGCAACGCGAAGGCTGCCGTCGAGGAGGGCATTGTCGCCGGTGGCGGCGTGGCTCTGGTTCAGGCTGCTGACGCTGCTTTCACCAAGCTCCAGCTCGAAGGCGATGAGTCGACCGGTGCCAACATCGTGCGCTTCGCCACGGAGGCCCCGCTCAAGCAGATCGCGATCAACGCCGGCCTCGAAGGCGGCGTCGTGGCGGAGAAGGTGCGCAACCTGACCCCCGGTCACGGTCTCAACGCGGCGACCGGCGAGTACGTCGACATGATCGCCGAAGGCATCATCGACCCCGCCAAGGTGACCCGTTCTGCACTGCAGAACGCGGCCTCCATCGCTGCGCTGTTCCTCACCACCGAGGCAGTCATCGCGGACAAGCCCGAGAAGGCTGCTCCGATGGGTGACCCGACTGGTGGCATGGGCGGCATGGGCGGTATGGACTTCTGATCCGGAGCGAGGAGGGTGCCCCGCGACGAAGGAGTGGGAGTGCTCGACGAGTGCAGGTGAAGGAGTCCGTTCAGGATGGACTTCTGATCCCACCGGATTGAAGAACCACCGCTCCACAGGAGCAACAGCAGGGCCTCGCTACGGCGGGGTCCTGCTGCATTTCCGGGCCGTTCTAGGAGCCGGGCCGACAAGAACCGTGCAGGGTGCATGGTTGTGACGCATTCAGGCGCCGAAATGATGTCGCAACCGTGCATGGTGCACGGTTCTTGACGCTCGGTTCTTGTCACTCGGACCAGGGGATTGAGTCGGCTGCCTACCATGGCAGGCGTGCCCCGCTATCTCATTCCCTTCCTTCTTGTCATCGCGGTCGCCCTGACCGGGTGTGACAACGGCAACCAGGGCGGGGCCGAAGACTCTGGGGCCGCCGGGGTCGACTCCGACGCGTCGACCACACCCTCCGAGGCTGGGTCCGCCCCGGAGGGCCCGGATGCAGGCGACGACGAGTCATCCGGGTCAACCTCCTCACCACCGCCTGACCCCGGGCCCACGACCGCACCGGTGACCAGCGATGCCTTCTGCAAGGGCATCCGTCCGATCATCACCGGCGAGGGTGGCGAAGAGCGCGGTGAGGTGGCGATGGACCTCCTCTCCGACGGCCTGCCCACGAACATGCCAGAGAATGCGCGGTCCGGCTTGCAGGTGCTGGTCGACCTGTCGCCGTACTTCAGCGACACCACGGAGCTGTTCCGCAGCTACTACGCGCTCGGTGACGCGGACAAGACCAGCGTGCACGCCTTCGCCGGTTACGTGATGAGTGAGTGCGGGAAGAACCTGGTCAAGGACCTGATGCCCAAGTTGCCGCAGGACCTGATCTCGGAGCTCCCGAGCGACCTGTCCTCACTTCTGCCCGCGGGCTGAGCCATCCATGACAGTGCGCGGTCTGCTGCTGGCCGCCGGAGCCGGCCGGAGGATGGGAACCCCCAAGGCGCTGGTCGACGACTGGCTGGAGCGGTCGGTGGAGACACTGCACGACGGCGGCTGCGTCGAAGTGACGGTGGTGCTGGGCGCGGCCGTCGACGAAGCGGTCGAGCGGCTCGAGGGTCTCGCGGTCGCCACGGTCGTTGCCGAGGACTGGGCCGACGGGATGGGCGCCTCACTGCGGGCCGGGCTCGCCTCCACGGACGCGGACCACTCGGCAGTGCTGGTCACCCTTGTTGACCTCCCCGACGTCGGCGCCGACGTCGTACGACGGGTGCTGGCCGACTCCGTCACGGCGGCCTCGCGGAGCCGGGCGACCTACGACGGGGAGCCCGGCCACCCTGTCCTGATCGGCCGCGACCACTGGGCCGGGGTGATCGAGACGGCGACCGGCGACAAGGGAGCGCGTGCCTACCTGGCGGGGCGGCCGGTCGACCTGGTCGAGTGCGGCGACCTCGCCACCGGCAGGGACGTCGACTCTCGATGAATCTGCGTGGCGTAGATGGGCACTGTTGCCAACCCATCTCCAACGTGACGGTGAGTAGTGTTCAAGCATGGCCGTCCTGAACCTTCCCGAAGATGTCGATGCCGTGGAGCAGCTCCTGCGCGGCACCGGCTACGTCACGGACGAGTCCCTCGCGACGATCGTCCACCTGTCCCTGCGGATGCAGCGCCCGCTGTTGCTCGAGGGTGAGCCCGGAACCGGCAAGACGGCGCTCGCCGAGTCTATCGCGCAGGCCCTGGACCTGCCGCTGATCCGGCTCCAGTGCTATGAGGGCATCGACGCCACCCAGGCGCTCTACGACTGGGACTTCCCGCGCCAGATCCTCCACCTGCGTGCGCTCGAGGCCGCTGGCGGTTCGGCCGGAAGCAACGTCGAGGAGGCCGAGAAGAGTCTGTACGACGAGCGGTTCCTGCTGGCGCGTCCCGTCCTCGCCGCACTCCGGGAGAGTCCGGCTGTGCTGTTGGTGGACGAGATCGACCGGGCCGATGACGAGTTCGAGGCGTTCCTGCTCGAGGTGCTCTCGACCTACCAGGTGACGATCCCGGAGATCGGCACGGTGCGCGCCACGGTGCCCCCGGTGGTGGTGCTGACCTCGAACCGGACCCGTGAGCTCCACGACGCGCTGAAACGTCGCTGCCTCTACCACTGGATCGACCACCCCGGACTGGAGCGCGAGGTCGAGATCCTGCACTCCCGCGCGCCCGAGATCAGCGAGACCCTCGCTCGACAGGTCGCCAACGTGGTCCAGCAGCTGCGCGACGGTGATGACCTGCTCAAACCGCCCGGCGTCGCCGAGACCCTCGACTGGGCGCGTGCCCTGCACGCGCTCGGGGCCAGCGAGCTCGACCTCGCCACCGCCTCCTCGACGCTCGGGGCACTCGTGAAGTATCGCGAGGACCGCGACCGCGTCCGCCAGGCACTGGACCGGTTGCTGGCGGTGTGAGGTGACCGCCACACTGCACGACGCCGACGAGATCCTGCTCGGATTCGCCCGCGCTCTGAGAGCTTCCGGAGTCCCGGTCACCCAGGACCGCAGCCAGGGATTCCTCGCGGCCGCTTCGGTGGTTGGGCTCGAGGACCGGAGGGCGACCTACTGGGCCGGCCGGGCCACCTTGTGCGGGTGTCCCGATGACCTGGAGCGCTATGACCAGGTCTTCGAGGCCTGGTTCAACCACCGCGACGGACTGCCCCGGACCGTTGCGGCCACGGAGTCGGCTGCCCCGATCTCGACCGAGCTGCTTGATGACGGCGAGACCGGCCCTGACGACGGCTCGGGCGAGGTGGTCGCAGCCACGGCAAGTCGGGCCGAGGTGTTGCGCAACCGCGACGTGGCGTCGATGTCGGCCGCTGAGAAGCGGCTCCTGGCCGCCATGTTCGCCGAGTTGCGTCCGCGCATGCCGCGGCGTCGTACCGCCCGCCAGACCCGCTGGCACCGTGGCGACCTCGACGCCAGCCGCACTCTCCGCAACACGCTGCGGCGGATGGGCGAGCCCGGCGAGATCGCTTGGCGCCGCCGCGGCCAGAGGGCACGCCGCGTCGTACTCCTGCTCGATGTTTCCGGCTCGATGGGCGCCTATGCAGACGCGCTGCTGCGACTGGCCCACCGTTTCGTCGGGGCCGGGTCCGGAAGCGGTCGCGACGTCGAGGTGTTCACCGTCGGGACCCGCCTGACCCACATCACCCGCGCGCTGCGGCTGCGTGATCCGGAGCGTGCCCTGGTGGCGGCAGGGGAGACCGTCCCGGACTGGTCGGGAGGCACGCGGCTCGGCGAGGTGCTCCGGGTCTTCCTCGACCGCTGGGGTGCACGTGGGCTGGCCCGTGGCTCCGTGGTCGTGGTCTTCAGTGACGGGTGGGAGAAGGGTGACACCGCGCTCCTGGGTGATCAGATGGCCCGCCTGCAGCGACTGGCCCACCGTGTGGTCTGGGTGAACCCACACCGCGGCAAGGCCGGCTATGAACCCGTCCAACAGGGAGTTGTCGCGGCGCTGCCGTATGTCGATGACTTCCTGGCCGGACACTCGTTGTCGACGTACGCCGAACTCGTGGAGGTGGTGGCGAATGCGTGAGGTGCTTCCTGCGTTGCTCCAGTGGTGGCGCGACGGAGAAACCGTCGGGATGGGGACGGTCGTGGCGACCTTCCGCTCGGCCCCGCGGCCGCCGGGCGCCTCGATGCTGGTCGGGCCCGATGGCACGGCCGTCGGGTCGGTCTCGGGCGGCTGCGTCGAGGGCGCCGTCTATGAGCTGGCCCAGGAGGTCGGCGAATCCGGGACCCCGAGCCTGCAGCGGTACGGCGTCTCCGACGACGACGCGTTCGCAGTCGGGCTGACCTGCGGCGGGATCCTTGATGTCTATGTGGAGAAGGTGAACCGGGAGACGTTCCCCGAGCTGGGGGAGGTCGCCGACGACCTCGAGCAGGGCCGACCCGTGGCGATCGCGACCGTGGTCGACCACCCCGACCGGGAGTGGATCGGGCGCCGGATGATCGTCCGCCCTGGTGGGTCGGATTCCGAGGCGGAGGCAGTGGTCACCGGTGCGATCGGTAGCCCCCGCGCGGACGACGCCGTCCGTGACGACGCGTTGGGGCTGCTCGCCTCCGGCCGCAGCGAGACGCTGGGTTACGGTCCCGACGGCGAGCGTCGTGGTGAGGGGATGCGGGTCTTCGTGTGGGCCTTCGCGCCGAAGCCGAGGATGCTGGTCTTCGGCGCGATCGACTTCGCGGCCGCGGTGGCCCGGGTCGGCAGCTTCCTCGGCTACCACGTGACCGTGTGTGATGCGCGCCCGGTCTTCGCGACCAACACCCGATTCCCGGAGGCCGACGAGGTCGTCGTCGATTGGCCTCACCGATACCTCGCAGCCGAGCAGGAAGCCGGTCGGCTCGACTCACGCACCGTGCTCTGCGTCCTCACCCACGACCCGAAGTTCGACGTACCCCTCCTCGAGGTGGCGCTGCGTCTCGAAGACGTGGCGTACGTCGGCGCGATGGGGTCGCGGCGTACCCACGATGACCGGCTCGACAGGCTGCGAGAGGCCGGATTGTCGGAGGGAGAGCTCGCGCGGCTGTCGAGTCCGATCGGGCTCGACCTCGGGGCGCGGACCCCGGAGGAGACCGCGGTCAGCGTGGCGGCCGAGATCATCGCCCGTCGTTGGGGTGGCTCGGGGGAGCCGCTCGCGGCCACAGCCGGGCGGATACACGGCAGTTGACCGGACCCGGGCGACGGGCGGGCGCTCCAGCACATCCGCTCGGGTCTCTGCCCAGCGGACTCTCAGCTGCCGCCGGCGTCCGGGAGCTGGAGTGGAATGGGTGGGCCGTGAAAACCCCGCAGAGGGAACGGAATCGGGTCTCCGCTGAGCTGATAGATCTCGAGCCCTGCCCGGGAGGACTCTGGTGAGTCCGATCAGAAGG
>JAKDNC010000276.1 GCA_030452025.1 Nocardioides sp.
GGACGCGATCGTCGGGATCAACCCGACTCGTCGTGGTGTCGAGCTCGCCCACGACGTACGTCACGCGGATTGCGACATCCTGATCACGGAGCCGATGTACCTCGATGAGGTCGCGAACCCCGAGTTCCCGCTGCCGACCGCACTGGTCCACGACGTCACCACCCCGGCGTACGCCGACTGGCTGGAGCCGCACCGTGGCGCCGATCTGCCCGCGCAGCTTCCTGATCCCGAGAACACCATGCTCCTGCTCTTCAGCTCCGGGTCCACGGGGGCCCCCAAGGCAGTCATCTGCACACAGGGACGCCTGGGGCGACTGACCGCCAGCATGGTCGATCGGGTCTCGCTGCACCGCGACTCGCTCACCTACATGTGTCTGCCGCTCTTCCACGGCCACGCGATCATGATGAACCTGTGCACCGCTGCCAGCGTCGGGGCGACAGTCGTGATGGCGCGGAAGTTCTCCGCGAGCCGGTTCGTCGCCGACGTCCGCGAGCACGACGTGACCTACTTCAACTACGTGGGCCGGGTGCTCAGCTACGTCCTGGCCACCCCCGCGGACCCGGGGGACCGGGACAACCGACTCGAGGTGGCCTTCGGCTCCGAGGCATCCCCGGCGGAGGTCGCGGCCTTCCGGGAACGGTTCGGCTGCGAGGTGCGTGAGGGGTACGGCGCGAGCGAGGGCATGATCCGGATCGTTCCGGTCGACGGAGCGCCGGTGAACTCGCTCGGCCTGCCCGCCAACAACGTGGTCGCACAGATCCGCAGCGATGACAACCAGGAATGCCCCCCGGCTGTATTCGACACCGAGGGTCGCCTGGTCAACGCCGAGGAAGCGACGGGCGAGATAGTGGTGATGGGCCGCGGTCCCATGTTCGAGGGTTACTACCGGAACGAGGAGGCGATGGCCGATCGACTCAAGTTCGGCGGAGAGAACTTCTGGACCGGCGACCTGGGCTATCGCGACACCGATGGCTACTTCTACTTCGCCGGACGGTCCTCGGACTGGCTGCGCGTCGACGGGGAGAACTTCGCGACGGCGCCGGTCGAGAGGATACTCGTCCGCTACCCGCAGTTCGGCGGTGCGCACGCCTACGCCGTTCCTGACCCGAAGACCGGCGACCAGCTCATGTGCGCGGTGACGATCAACCCCGGGGAGACCTTCGACCCAGCCAAGTTCCGCGAGTTCCTGGATGCGCAGACCGACCTGGGCACCAAGTGGCGTCCCCGCTTCGTTCGCGTGGTCGAGGCGGTGCCCACGACGGCGAACGGCAAGATCAACAAGGCGCCGCTTCGGGCCACGGCCTGGGAGGCCACCGATGTCTGGTGGACGCTGCCGCGAAGCACGGAGTACGTCGCGATGAGCGACGTCGACAAGTCGGGGATCCGTGAGGAGTTCCGCTCTGCCGGGCGGGAGAACGCGCTTCCGGCGGCATCTCTGGTTGCACAGCGATGACCCACGCCGTCGCCTCGCGCATGTGGGCACTGGAGCCGGCGACCTACGTTTCGCCGGCCGCCGCCCAGCTCCTGGGGCAGGAAGCCCCTCGCATCCCTTTTCCGGTCTACCTCGTCGAGCACGCTGAGGGTCTCGTGCTCTTCGACGCGGGCCTGGCGCCGGAGGCAGCCGGTGACCCGGGCTCGGTCTACGGCGAGCTGGCCGGGAGACTGTGCATCGATTTCGCCCGCGAGCACCTCATCGAGCACCAGCTGCAAGCGCTGGGCTTCTCGCTCGGCGAGGTCACGACCGTGGTCGCCTCCCACCTGCACTTCGACCATGCCGGCGCGCTCAAGCAATTCCCGCATGCGCGGACACTGATCGGTTCGGGGGAGATGACCTACGCGTTGGCGCCCGAACGGTTCGCCTCGGGCTGGTATCGCCGCGAGGACTTCGACGACGTCCACGGGATCCGTTGGCAGGAGATCCCGTGCGACCACGACCTGTTCGGCGACGGCGCAGTCACCGCGCTGCACATGCCCGGCCACACTCCCGGCTCTCTCGCCCTGATGGTGCGGCTTCCAGGGAGCAGCTACGTGCTGACCGGAGACGTGGTCCACACCCGGGGCGCCTATGAAGGCGAAATCGCCTACCACGGAGACGTGGACACGGTGGCAGCACGACAGTCCCTTCGGAAGTTGAAGTTCCTCGCCGACACACATCGGGCGAACGTCTGGATCGCCCACGACCCGGACGACTGGGTGCACTGGGGTGGCGCCGGCGAGAAGCGCTGAATCAGTACGTCGCGTCGGACCTGACTCTGCCTGGCTCGATCCACCGATCTCATGCCGGCTGCGCGCGGCTGCGGTGAGCCGGGGTCGCTACCAGCGGTTGGTCTTCTTCGGTAGCGCCTTGCCGGGTGGGTGGATCACGTAGGTGACCCCTCCAGAGGCGCCGAGCCAGGCCTTCTCGAGCTGCGCCCGCTTGTAGACCCGACGCACGGTGGAATTCTTCGGCGCCGCCGGGTCGTTGGCGACCACGTCGCCGTTCTTGCGGAATCCGACGATCACCATCAGGTGTCCGTTGGTCGAGTTGATCGGTGCACCGTCGAGCTCGCCCTTGTCGAAGGCGAGGGAGATCACCACAGGGATGCCGGCGCGGATGAATCGCTCAGCGTCGCGCAGGTTGCGCAGTCGGGTGACGTAGGCATCCATCCCGAAGTGGCCGGCGTACGCGGTGTTGAAGGGCCAGTTCCCGTTCCCCTCGTAACGATGGTCGTAGGTGAACCGGGCGGCGTAGTCGACCTCACCATAGGTTTCGTGCGTCCAGGCGTACGCCGCGGGCCTGGGGCCGCGGTGGAAGTGTCGCAGCACCATGGCCGTCGAGGTGGGCGAGCACCATGCCTGACCACCGTCGCCCCATTGCGGGTAGTGGCCGGTGTGGATCATCTGGGAGAAGCGGGGCACCGGCAGAGCAGTGTTCTTGCGCATCGTCGTCTTGCTGACCGGCTGGGTGCGGGTGGTGTAGGTCGCTGCGACGGCGCCGACTGAGCGCAGGGACGGGGAGATGCTCCTGCCGGAGGGGCGGAAGAGCGTGACCCGCAGCTGGTAGCCGCGGATCGGTGCGCCCGAGCTGACCAGCGTGTCGGTCTGCAGCTTGTTCAGGTCGTCAGTCTGGGCGGATCCCGAGGTGCGGTGGATCGCGGAGACCGATGTACCCCAATCGGCGATCTTGTCCCACGAGCTGGTGGTCCTGCCGGTGCGGGTGCGGGCCTCGATCCGGACGAAGGTGCGTCCGGGGGTGCGCGCGTTCCAGCTCGCGATGAGGTTGGTGGCGTTGAACCCGGTGTTCTGCCACGGTGCGGTCCAGCGGGACCACTCGAAGCGGCGGTTGCCCTTCGCGCCGAAAGGATCCGGCACGGTCCTGGTGCCCTTGGGCCTCCTGATCCGCAGCGCACCGTGGCCGACCTTAACCCCACCGTTGGTGCCGCGGGCGAGATCGGCGTTGCTGGTCCAGCGGTTGGTCCGGGTGCGCCGGGGTCCGATGGGCCGGGGGGCCTGACGGTGGACAGAGCCGTTCCGGGCGCCGTCGCGGTGACCGTTTGGTCCGGCGCGGTCCGGCTCGGCGCCGGCCGGGCCGGCCTGGAGGGTGGCGAAGAGGCTTCCGACAAGGATTCCGGCCGCGGTGGCGGCGACAGTGCGCGAGACCATGTGGTCACACTATGTGACTGATGTGGTTTTTGGGGTGACCACCTTGCGGTGTGCGACCCGCGATCCGCGCCGCGAGATGAGTACGCCGACCACGCAGAGAAGGCCCCCGGCGTAGGCCATCGGCGGTGGCGTCTCCGAGAGGAGTACGGCGGCCATGACGATCGCGATCACGGGCACCAGGAACGTCGTGATCGACAACTTGCCGGCGTCCATGTGAGTCAGGGCGAAGGCCCAGGTGCTGAACGCGAGGGCGGTGGGGAAGACACCGAGGTAGACCAGGACCAGCCAGGAGTTCGCGCTGCCGTGCTGGACCAGGTCGACGAACTCCCCGGCGAACGGGGCCGCGGTGACCAACCCGATCACGCAGGAGAGGAAGGTGATCGTGAACGGGTTGAGACGCCTGGTCAGTGGCTTCTGGGTGACGATGCCGATGGCGTACATCACCGCGGCCAGCACAGTCAGCAGCACGCCCCACACGTCGTGTGCACCGCTGCCGTCGCTGGCCATGCCGATGATCGCGACGCCGGCGAAGCCGACCGCCAGGCCCAGGACGACCCAGTGGGTGAGCCGCTCGCCGAGGAAGACCGCGGCCGCGAGGGTAGCCAGGAGGGGGCCGATCTGGATCAACATCGAGGCCGTGCCCGCGTCGATGCGACGCTCTGCCTCGTTGAGCGCCAGGTTGTAGATGCCGAACCAGGTGACGCCGCACAGCAGCAGCAGCGGCCAGTCACGCCGGTTGGGCCAGACCCTGCGACGCCGGGAGACCAGGAGGCCCAGCACGAGAGAGGCGATCCCCAGGCGGGTGATCGTCAGGGCTCCGGGAGTGACCTCGTTGCCCAGGTGCCGGATCGCCACGAACGCCGAGGACCAACAGACCAGAGTGAAGGTCATCGCGGCCAGGGGGAGCCAGGTCCTGCTCAAGGTCGCCACCGGGTCGTCGGGCGGGCTCGTGTCCGTCGTCACCCCGAAAGCCTAGGAACGCCGTGGCCAACGGCCAAGCGGTTTTCAGTCACCGTTGCGCGAGATCCGGCCGATGCTTGCCTACGCCGGGTCATGCCCCGGGCTCGCTGCACGTTCGCGCCGGGTCAGAGGTGGGTGCAGTCGTTCTCGCAGGCACTCTCGCCGGCCGGGCCGGGGCCGTCTGCGTGCGCGGCCGGTCGATGCAGGACCGCCGAGGCCGGGTCGACGATCACATCGTCGCTCTCGACCCGCGCGGCCCCGTCGACGAGCAGCGTGTAGCCGCCGTGCTCGCGCGGTGGGAACAGCACCGTCGCTGCGGGTCGCTCCCCGGCGTTGGTCAGCGAACCACGGCCGGGACCGGCAACCCGCAGGAGACCGTCCACGATCGTTGGTTCCACGGTCACTGCCTTGACCCCACCGTCGGCCGAGACTGTGAGCAGGTAGCCCTGCCCGAAGTCGTCGAGCTTTGCGGCCAGGTCGTGCCGATCCACGCGAATGCTCATACCTGCAGCGTACGTCGGCCGGGCGGCGTGGGCCGGTGCAACGGTGGTCACCGACCCGACTGTGGGCAGGTCAGAGGTCGAGCTTGTAGCCCAGGCCCCGGACCGTGACCAGGCACTTCGGCTCGCCCGGGTCCGCCTCCAGCTTGGCGCGCAGTCGCTTCACGTGCACGTCGAGCGTCTTGGTGTCGCCCACGTAGTCGGAGCCCCACACGCGGTCGATCAGCTGACCGCGTGTCAGCAC
>JAKDNC010000277.1 GCA_030452025.1 Nocardioides sp.
TGCCGGGGGAGAGATTCATTCGGCTGAGCATTGTTCTCAGGGTTCTGCGTCAGTGCCGGATGAGGCGCGGGCCCGGGACGCACCTCATGGTCGATGCCTACTACGTGAGTCCGTGGCGCGCCGAAGCTTCAAGTTCTATATAGCTAAGTTGAAGCTTCGAGGCTATCGTCGTGCCATGTCCGTCGATGAGCTGTCTGCGAGTGCCCAGAACTATCTGAAGGCGATCTGGGGGTTGTCCGAGTGGAGTGACGAGCCAGTGACGTTGAAGCTCATCGCGCAGCGGACCGGTGTTGCCCTGTCGTCCGCTTCGGATGCGGTGCGGAAACTGACTGAGCAGGGTCTTCTGTCTCACGCGAGGTATGGCTCGGTCGAGTTGACGGAGGTCGGTCGTGCGTACGCGCTGGTGATGGTGCGGCGGCATCGCTTGATCGAGACGTTTCTGGTGGAGACCCTCGGGTATCGGTGGGACGAGGTCCACGAGGAGGCCGAGCAGCTCGAGCACGCCGTCTCGGACTTGATGGTGGAGAGGATCGATGACGTTCTGGGTCGCCCCCGGCGTGACCCGCACGGTGATCCAATCCCTGCAGCGGACGGAACAGTGACCGTGCCTGATGCGCGGCGTCTCACCGACGTCGGAGCGGAGGGCAGGTTTGTGGTCGAGCGGATCTCGGACACGGACCCGGCGATGTTGCAGTTCTTCGAGTCCCAGGGCATCGGAGTCGGGGCCACGCTTGTGGTCGCGGCGGGAGCGCCGTTCTCCGATGCGCTGGAAGTTCGTTCTGGAGAAGTGGGCTCGCCAACGTTGCTGGGACGCTCTGCGACAGATGCCCTCTACGTCTCTGCGGGGCCTACCTGATCCTCACGCCGGCGAGCCGTATCGCGTCGATACCGGCGAGCTCCGACCTTCTTGCTGAGCAGGCCGTGCTTGGGACTGATGAGGTAGACGAGTGCGAAGGCGCATCCCTGGGTGAGGACGACGAGGCCGCCTGGTGAGGCGTCGACCCAGTAGCTGATGTAGATCCCGACCACGGAACAGAGTGACGAGAGGACCGGCGCGATCACGAGCATCCGCCCGAAGCGGTCGGTGAGCAGGTAGGCCGTCGCTCCGGGAATGATGAGCATCGCGACGACGAGCACCACTCCCACGACCTGGAGAGCGGCAACTGCGGTCAGCGCCAGAAGACCCAGCAGCAGCGCGCCGAGGAATCGGGGAGACAGGCCGATGGCGTGGGCGTGTGTCGGGTCGAAGGCATAGAGCGTGAGGTCGCGACGTTTGAACACCAGGGCGATGAGAGCCACGGTTGCCAGGATCGCGATCTGGACGAGATCTGCGCGGGAGACGCCGAGGATGTTGCCGAAGATGATGTGATTGAGGTCGGTCTGGCTGGGTGTGACCGAGATCAGGACCAGCCCCAGGGCGAAGAGAGTGGTGAAAACGATGCCGATGGCCGCGTCCTCCTTCACGCGGCTCGTCCCACGGACGAGACCGATCATTCCGACCGCCAGGAACCCGAAGACGACCGCACCGATGGCGAAAGGGACGCCGAGGATGTAGGCGATGACGACTCCGGGGAGGACGGCGTGAGATACGGCATCCCCCATGAGCGACCATCCGATGAGCACCAGCCAGCACGACAGCAGTGCGCACACCACGGCAGCGATCACGGTCGTGACGAGCGCACGGGTCATGAAGTCGTAGGAGAGCGGCTCGAGGAGCCAGTCGAGCGGCGTCATGCGGCACCCTCCTGCTGCAGAACGTCCAGACCGAAGGCGAGAGCGAGCCTCTCGGGCGTGAGGGCCTCGTCCACCGGGCCGTGGAAGAGGATGGTTCGCAGCAGCAGCACGGCGTCGTCGGCCAGCTGCGGCAGAGCATGGAGGTCGTGGGTGGAGACCAGGACGGTACGGCCGTCGTCCGCGAGTGCGCGGAGAAGATCGACGATGGTGGCTTCGCTGCGCTTGTCGACGCCGGCGAAGGGCTCATCCAGCAGCATGATCCGTGCGTCTTGGGCGATCCCGCGGGCGACGAAGGCGCGCTTCTTCTGCCCGCCGGAGAGCTGGCCGATCTGCCGATTCGCGTACTCCGTGAGCTCCACCCTCTCCAAGGCTTCGTCCACAGCGATGCGGTCAGCGGGCCGAACACGGCGCGTGGCGCCCTGGTGGCCGTACCTTCCCATCATCACGACGTCTCGGACAGAGACGGGGAAAGCCCAGTCGACGTCCTCGCTCTGGGGGACGTATCCGACGAGCCCTCGCCGCCTGGCCTGCGCCGGCTGCGCGCCATTCAGCAGGACGCTGCCTGCTTCAGGCCGGACCATTCCGGTGATCGCCTTGAACAAGGTGGACTTCCCGGAGCCGTTCATTCCGATCAACCCCGTCACCGCACCCGCCCGCACCGCAACAGATACGTCGTCGAGGGCGAGCACATCGCCGTAGCGGACGGTGACACCTTTGACATCGATCGCCGCTGTCGTCATGAGTCCTCCCCGGTGAGTCCCGCAGTGATGGTGTCCGCATCGTGGCGGATCAGATCCAGGTACGTGGGCACCGGGCCACCTTCCTCGGAGAGCGAGTCCACATACAGCGTCCCTCCGAAGCGTGCATCCGTAGCACCCACGACCTGCTGCATGGGGTCGTCGGAGACCGTCGACTCGCAGAACACGGCGGGGACCTCGTTCTCGTCGACGAACTCGATCGCGGATGTGATCTGCTGCGGAGTGGCCTGCTGCTCGGCGTTGACGGGCCAGATGTACTTCTCGGTCAGCCCAGCATCTCGGGCGAGGTAGGAGAATGCGCCCTCGCAGGTCACCAGCGCTCTCTGGCTGGTCGGGAGATCGTCGAGCTCGCCCGTCAGGTCATCTTGGACCTGCTGGAGCTGCTGCTTGTAGGTCTCCCCGTTCCTCTCGTAGTCCTCAGCGTGTTCCGGGTCGAGATCGCTGAACGCCGCGACCATGTTGTCGACGTACACCTGCACGTTCTTCGGGCTCATCCAGGCGTGCGGGTTGGGCTTGCCCGCGTAGGCGTCCCCCGCGATGTCGATGGGATCGATCCCCTCCGAGACCACGACATGAGGCACATCGACTTCCTCGACGAACTGGCCGAACCACACCTCCAGGTTCAAGCCGTTGTCCAGGATCAGGTCGGCATCCGAGGCCTTCCGGATGTCTCCCGGCGTCGGCTCGTACCCGTGGATCTCCGCGCCAGGCTTCGTGATCGACTCGACCACGAGATGGTCGCCCGCAACATTCTCCGCGATGTCCTCCAACACGGTGAACGTCGTCAACACCACCGGCTTCTCTCCGTCGTCGGCATCCGGCCTGGCTCCACCTGAGCAGCCGGTGAGCACCAGCGCCGCACTCGCAACGACCGCGCCGAGCACAGCCTTCCATCGCCCTCGCACCTGCATCAGTGACCTCTCTCCGCTCACGACCACACGCGTGGTCACTTCTAGACGCCCAGATCCTAAGGTTCGACACGCCGAAGTTTCAAACCCGGCGTGGCGTACGCTTGAGGGCCGTCGGGCTTGATATCACTACATGTGGCACCCCCGCGGAGTGCGGACCCAACATCTAGTAGTTCAAGGTCGGGTCGAGTGTGACGACGACGAAGGAGGGATCGATGACGGCAGGCATCGAGCGCGCAGCACCGGGACTCGGAACACGTGACCTGACGCCACAGGAGTCCGCAGATCTCGTGTTCTTCTCCAGCGTCTCCGAGAACACGCTGCGCTTCGTGGAGAGGCTGGGGCGGCCTGCGGTGCGGATCCCGCTCCGCCCCCGTGTCGAGGGGATGGTCCGCGTGTGCCGCCCCTTCGTTCTGGTGGTCCCCACCTACGGCGGCGGCGAGCAGGCCGGGGCCGTGCCGAAGCAGGTCATCGCCTTCCTCAACGATCCCGCCAACCGTGCGCTGCTGCGCGGGGTGATCACCGCAGGCAACACCAACTTCGGCGAGCACTACTGCCTCGCCGGCCCAGTCATCTCCCGAAAGTGCGGTGTCCCAGAGCTCTATCGCTTCGAACTCCTGGGCACCCAGCGCGACATCGAGCGCGTGAACGAAGGGCTCGACCGCTTCTGGGCACGAACCGCCACGACGAACGACAAGAACAACGAACAGAGGAGAACAGCATGACCGCCACAACAGCCGTAGAAGGCTCCATCACCCCTCCGGCATACCGACACGACCCCAGCGCACCGCTGCGTCCGATCAACTGGAACCGCGTGAGCGACGAGAAGGACCTCGAGATCTGGAACCGCCTGACCGCGAACTTCTGGCTGCCCGAGAAGGTGCCCCTGTCCAACGACCACCAGGCCTGGCAAGCACTCGCGCCCCATGAACGAACCCTCACCATGCGAGTCTTCACCGGCCTTACCATGCTCGACACCGTGCAGGCCACCGTCGGGGAGATCTGCCAGATCCAGGACGCCCGCACAGAGCACGAGGAAGCCGTCTACACCAACATCGCCTTCATGCAGTCCGTCCACGCCCGCTCGTACTCCTCGGTGTTCTCGACCCTGACCAGTACCCGAGAGATCGATGAGGCCTACCGCTGGGCGATCGGCAACGACCTGCTTCAAGCGCGATGCAAGAAGGTGCTCCAGCACTACTACGGGCCCGACCCGTTAAAGCGGAAGGTGTCCTCCACCCTGCTCTCCAGCCTTCTGCTCTACGCCGGCTTCTACCTGCCGCTGCACTTCTCCGTGCACGCCACCCTGACCAACACCGCCGACATGATCCGACTCATCCTGCGCGACAAGGCCGTGCACGGCTACTACTCGGGCTACAAGTACCAGCGCGGCCTCGAGGCTCACCCCAACCGCCGCGACGAGATGAAGGAGTTCACGTACACCCTGCTCGAAGAGCTCTACGAGCTCGAGCTCGACTACTCCGGCGAGCTCTACGAACCCCTCGGGCTAATGGACGATGTCGCCGCATTCGTGCGCTACAACGCGAACAAATCCCTCATGAACCTCGGCTACCCGGCACGGTTCACCGCCGACGAGACGTCAGTCAGCCCAGAGATCCTCGCCGCGCTCGCCCCCAACGCCGACGAGAATCACGACTTCTTCAGCGGAAGCGGATCGTCGTACATCATCGGCAAGGCCGAGCACACCAGCGACGACGACTGGGACTTCTAGACACGCAGACTCACCTGTCGGACTCGAAGCGGTACCGCGCTTGCCCCGGATCGCTACGACCCGGGGCAAGCACTCAGCGCAGACCGTGCTGCGACAGACCTGAACCCGTCCGCAGGTCTGCCGCAACGGCTCGCCTGGCCACTCGCACTCAGATCGAATGCCAGCGTGAATCTTCCGCACATTGCTGAACCTCCGTTGGGTCGATGGAG
>JAKDNC010000278.1 GCA_030452025.1 Nocardioides sp.
GCGTTCAGCGTCGCAAGCTCGGCAAGTAAGCATCGCGGGGGCTGGTCATGGGCCGGATCGTGCTGGTCACCGGTGTCTCTCGAGACCTCGGTCGCCGGTTCGCGCGAGAGATCGCGCAGGATCCTGCCGTTGACCGCGTCATCGGCGTGGACATCGTCCCGCCGCGCGGCGACATCGGCGACGTCTCCTTCATCCGGGCGGACATCCGAAACCCGGTGATCGCGAAGATCATCGTGAAGGAGGACGTCGACACCGTCGTCCACATGAGTGTCATCGCCACCCCTGGCGGGGTCGGCGGCCGCGCGACGATGAAGGAACTCAACGTCCTCGGCACGATGCAGCTGCTGGCTGCCTGCCAGCGCGCCCCCAAGCTGCGGCACCTGGTGGTCAAGTCGACCACCACCGTCTATGGCTCCAGCAGTCGCGACCCTGCGATGTTCGTCGAGGAGATGAACCCGAAGCGGTTGCCGCGATCGGGTTACGCCATGGACGCCTACGAGGTCGAGGGCTACGTCCGCGGTTTCGCCCGGCGTCGTCCCGACGTCCGCGTGGCGACCCTGCGCGCCGCGAACGTGATGGGCCCCGACGTGCTCAGCCCGATCACGCAGTACTTCCGTCTCCCAGTCATCCCGAGCGTGCTCGGATTCGACCCGCGGCTGCAGTTCCTGCACGACTCCGACCTGATGGACGTGCTGCGCCACACGGTCCTCTCCGAGGGGGTCTCCGGCACGTTCAACGTCGCGGGGGACGGCATCATCATGCTCTCGCAGGCGGTACGCCGTCTGGGCCGCACCGTGGTCCCGTTGCCGCCGTTCGCGATGGGCGGGCTCGGATCCATGTTCCGCCGGGCGGGCGTCGCCGACTTCTCCCCTGAGCAACTTGCCTTCCTGACCTACGGTCGAGGAGTGGACACGACCCGCATGCGCGAGGAGCTCGGCTTCACCCCGAGCCACACCACCGCGAGCGCCTTCGCCGACTTCGGTGCCTCGGTGCCGCCCGGACTGCACTCCCCGGGACGCCTGGCCTCCGGGGACACCCTGCTGGCCGGGATCGAGCGGCGCACGGTGAAAGGGGCCCATGATGGGTGACGCCGAGATCATCCCGATCGGCACAGGCGGTCGCCCCGGCCGCGGCAGCGGCAAGGACAAGCCCTCGGCCGCCGCACGCAACCTCGCGGGCGGCAAGGGCCAGCCGAAGAAGAAGGCCGAGCCGGCGCCCCCGAGACGTCCGGTGATCGAGCAGCCCACCCAGAAGACCTCACGCACGACCTCCGATGCCAGTGCGGTGGATCGGGATCCCGGTGCCGGGATCCCCGTCGGCGAGTGGCTCGCAGCCATCTCCCAGGCAGCCAAGGAAGTCTTCGGAGCTGACTGGGAACCGAAGTTGGCCGAGTTCCTCGCGTTCCTGCGGCGCAGGGTCACCGGCGACTACACCGTCGACGAGTTCGGCTTCGACGCCGAGATCACCGAGCGGTTCCTGATGGCCGCGCTGCGCCCCATCGCCCAGCGCTGGTTCCGGATCTAGGTCCGCGGGGTCGAGAACATCCCCACCGAGGGTGGGGCGCTGGTTGTCTCCAACCACTCCGGGACGATTCCGGTCGACGGGTTGATGACGATGTTCTCGATCCATGACCAGACCGGCCGCAACCTCCGGGCGCTCGGCGCCGACCTGGTCTTCCAGATGCCGCTCGTGGGCAACCTGGCTCGCAAGGGCGGCGCGACGCTGGCCTGCAACGACGACGCCGAACGGATGCTCCGGCAGGGCGAGCTGGTCGGCGTGTGGCCGGAGGGCTTCAAAGGGATCGGCAAGCCCTACGCCGATCGTTACAAGCTGCAGCGGTTCGGCCGCGGCGGCTTCGTCGGCGCCGCGCTGCGCACCGGCGTACCCATCGTTCCGCTCTCCGTGGTCGGCGCGGAGGAGATCTATCCGCTGGTCGGTAACGTGCCGTCACTGGCTCGGTTGCTGGGCATTCCCTACATCCCGATCACGCCGCTCTTTCCGCTGCTCGGGCCGCTGGGTCTGGTGCCGCTTCCCTCGAAGTGGCTGCTGGAGTTCGGTGAGCCGATCCGCACCGATGAGTTCGACGCGCACGCCGCAGAAGACCCGATGCTGGTCTTCAACGTCACCGACCAGGTGCGCGAGACCATCCAGCAGACGCTCTACAAGCTACTGATGGACCGGTCCTCGGTCTTCCACTGAACGGCCTCCACCGATCGGCCCGCGACGGGTCGGCCCGCGACGGGTCGGCCCGCGACGGGTCAGGGGTCGAGCAAGCCGCCGTCGCCGAGCAACGGATCGAGCAACGGGTTGAGCAGCGGGTTGAGCGGCGAGAGCAGGCCATCGTCGCCGAGGAGCTTGTCACTGCCGTCCTCGAGGGTGTCCTGGAGGTCCTTGCCGGGCTTCTTGTCCTGATTCTTCTTCTTGCCGTCCTGGTCCGGCTGCTGGCCCGGGTCGGTGGCGCCGTTGCCGTTGCCGTTCCCGTTCCCGTTGCCGGGCTTGTGGTCGGAGCCGCCCTTGCCGTGGTTGGCCGGTCCGAGCAGGTCGGGGCTCACCGTCGGAAGCGTCGGATGGTCGTTGCCGTTCTGGACCGGTGTGCGGTCCACAAGGGCAGCCAGGCCCGGCACATTCGAGGGACCCTGCTTCGGCGTGGTCTGCGAACTACGCAGCACGTTGAGCAGGTTCTGCGGGAGCTCGAGCACGCCGCCACACCCGGGGCACAGGCCGGCGGCCCGGCCGTCGATGTCGGTGAGGGTCTGCACCGCGCCCCGCAACGCCTCGAGCGACTGGGGCGGCAGCAGGGTGTCGAGCAGGCCGAGCTTGTCGATGCCGGCGGCAGTGAACTCACGAAGCTGGGCGATCGGCTTGGTGTCGCCGGATGCCTCGAACTCCTCGATCTTGAGGTCCGCGGCCTCCTCGGCCTGGCTGGCGAATTCGTCGAGGGTCTCCGGCTGCTCCGACGTCGTCTCGGGGCTGGACTCCGCATTGAACCGTGTCGCAAGCTTCTCGATCTCGTCGAGACGGCCGTTGGCATTGTCGAGAGCGCGTGTGGCCTTCGCCTCGTCGCCGACCGTGAGGGAGGTCTGGGCGCCTTCGAGTGCTCGCTTGACCGGGTAGAGGGTGTCGCCGGGCAAGGCGCCCTGAGAGGCCACGGCCACCGATCCGGTGCCCGCCACGAGGACGAGTGTGCCGGCGGCCAGGGCGAGTCGACGGTCCCGGCCGTTGCGTGTGGGGGTTGGCAGCGTGAGCCGTGACCCAGTCTCGCTGAGTGCCTCGTCGGCCTCGGCCATCAGTTGCTCGCGCAGGGAGGCTACGAACTCGGGTCGTGGCTCGGGGGCTTCGAGGTTGCGCATGGCGTCGACGACCTCGAGCAGGTCGGCGTGGGTGTCGTCGTGACGCCCCTCGCGACCCGCCACGGCAGTGGCGAACGCGTCGGCTCGCCTGTGCCCGGGAATCACGGAGATCATCGATTGTTTCCTGTCACTCGGTCCGGTCCCTCGCCCGTCACAGGGTTCAACGACCGGAGCACGCCGGGGGTTACGCGATGAGATGCACGCCTCACAGCTCGGCCATCCTTTCGGGCAGGAGCTTGGCGAGATTACGCACGCCGCGCAGCTGGAGCTGCTTGACCGCACCGTCGGAACGGGCCAGCACCTTGGCGGTCTCGGCGATGCTCATCCCCTGCAGGAACCGCATGATCAGGCACTCCTGCTGCTCCTTGGGGAGCTGCTTGAGGGCGGTCAGCAGGGACTCGTTGGTCAGTGAGGCGAGGACCGCGGACTCAGGGCCCTCGGTCGCATCGTCGTGGCGGCCCATGTCCTCGGTGGTCTGCTCGAGGCGGGTGCGGCCGGCCTTGAAGTGGTCGGTGGTGAGGTTGCGCGCGATGGTCATCAGCCAGGCGCCGAAGTCCTTGCCCTGCCAACGGAAGTTGTTCATCGAGCGCAGTGCCCGGAAGAACGTCTCCGACGCGAGGTCCTCGGCGAGGGTCTGGGAGCGGGTGCGGTAGTAGAGGAACCGGAAGACCGAAGGGTGGTAATGGTCGAAGAGCTGACCGAAGGCGTCCTTGTCGCCGCCACGGGCCAGCTCGACCAGGGCGATCAGGCGTTCCCGGTCGAACTCGTCCTCCTCCGAGGAGGCGGCCAGCGCGGAGTCGTCGTGGGATCCGGGGCCACTCGTCCCGACTGGGGGGCGAGCCTCAGCACCGGTCAGGGCCTGCTCGGCGACCAACATGCCCGAACCGGCCAGCGGAGACGCGGAGGCGAGGACGGGCTCACTGAGAATCAGGTCGACGACGACGCGTCGCAGGGCATCGAGCCCGCGCGCTGAGTCGTTCGACGTTCCTGACATGTGCGTGCACTTCCTCCCAGCAGGACACCTCTCCCGAGTCCCACCCGCCAAGGGTAGGCACATATCAGGTTTCTGGGAACCTGTTCCAGATTCCGGTGCGCTCAGGTCTGGTGACGGCGTACGGCGGCTGCCACCGCGATCGAGCCGGTCGCAGCACCCGCCATGACACCGGCCAGAAGTCCGGCCCGGACGGCCTTCCGGCCGGTCCGGTAGTCGCGGATCCGCCAACCGTGCACCCGTGCGTGGGCCCGCAACCGTGCATCGGGATTGATCGCGCACGGGTCGCCGACCAGACCCAGCATCGGCAGGTCGTTGGAGGAGTCGCTGTACGCCGAGCAGCGGGAGAGGTCGAGGTCCTCCCGCGCAGCAAGCGCCTTGATCGCCTCGGCCTTGCCCGGCCCGTGCAGCATCTCGCCGACCAGCTTGCCGGTGTAGACGCCGTCGACCCGCTCGGCGACCGTGCCCAGGGCGCCAGTCAGGCCGAGGCGACGGGCGATGATCTGGGCGATCTCGATCGGCGCCGCGGTGACCAGCCAGACCCGCTGACCCTCGTCGAGGTGCATCTGCGCAAGGGCTCGGGTGCCGGGCCAGATCCGGTGCGCCATCGCCTCCTCGAAGATCTCCTCGGCGATCTCTTCGATCTCGGTGACGGTGTGCCCGGCGATGAAGCCCAGGGCCGAGTTCCGGGCCTCGGCGACGTGCTCGGGGTCCTCCACGCCCGCGATCCGGAAGTAGGCCTGCTTGTACGCCGCGCCCACGATGTCGCGCGTGGTGAAGAAGTCGCGGCGATAGAGGCCCTTCGCGAAGTGGAAGATCGACGCACCCTGCATCACGGTGTTGTCCACGTCGAAGAATGCGGCCGAGTGCGGGTCGGTGGGCATGTCGAGGGCGGTCTCCACCTCCGCGATGGACGCGGCAGCCTCGCCGGCCATGGTGGACCGGCGCCTGAGGTCGGGCGGCCTGAGCGTGGTCCGGCGCTTGTTTCGCGTCACG
>JAKDNC010000279.1 GCA_030452025.1 Nocardioides sp.
TCAGGGTGACGAGCCAGATGATGATCATGGCAGTAATTCTCCGCTGCCCGGTTTCCTGCCACGAGTGGCAGGAAAGTCAGTCGTGGTTGATTTCCTGCCACTTCCGGAGGATGCTTGCCCGATGCACAAGGTGGCGGTCGTCGTTGAGGACGGAGTCGAGCCGTTCGGGCTCGGCGCGATGTGTGAGGTGTGGGCCGAGCCCTACCACCCGGAGGACGACAACCCGGTCTTCGACTTCGTCGTGGTCACCCCTCGTCCGGGGAGGATCCGTGGGGTTTCCGGCTTCGACCTCCACGTCGAGGCTGGTCTCGACGCCGCCGAGGACGCCGACCTGATCTGTGTCGCCCCCAAGCGGGAGTTCCTCGACCCGTCACCGGAGGTGGCCGAACTGGTGCGCCGCGCACACGAACGTGGCGGCCACATCTTCGCCCACTGCACCGCTGCATTCGTCCTGGCCGAGAGCGGACTGCTCGACGGTCGCAGGTGTACGACGCACTGGCGCCATGTCGAAGTCCTCGCAGACGCGTGCCCCGCAGCGACGGTCGACCCGAACGTGCTCTACGTCCAGGACGGCCGCATCGTCACCGGTGCCGGGTCCGCGGCCGGCCTCGACGCCGCGCTGCACCTGATGCGCCAACAGTTCGGGGCCAAGGTGGCTGCCTCGGCCGCGCGCCGGATGGTCGTCCCGCCCCACCGGGACGGTGGTCAGGCACAGTTCATCGCCCGCGCCGTGCCAGACTGCACCGCCGAGACGCTCGGCCCCCTGCTCACCTGGATCCTGGAGAACCTCGCCGAGGACCTGAGTGTGGACACCCTGGCCCACCGAAGCCACATGTCGGCACGGACCTTCGCCCGCCGGTTCCGTGACGAGACCGGGACGACCCCGCACTCCTGGGTCACCGCACAGCGCTTGGTCGCCGCCGAGGAGCTGCTCGAGCTCACCGATCAGCCGGTCGAGTGGATCGCGGGCGAGGTCGGTTTCGGGAACGCGGCCACACTGCGGCACCACTTCACCCGCTCACGTGGGGTGAACCCGCAGCAATACCGCCGGGTGTTCAACTCCGGCGCGATGCCCGCCTGATCGCAACTCGCATCGGAGCCCGCTTGCTCCCTGCGCAGGGATGCGGAACTGTTGCGCCGTGCTCGAGACCTGGGATTCCTTCACCGTTGCGATGGGCGCGCTGACGCCGGCGTCGTACTTGGCGATCGTCGTGGTCCTGGGGGCGGTCGCCCAGTGGGCAGCGTGGCAGGTGAAGCTCCCCTCGATCCTGCTGCTGGTGATCGGGTTCGGCATGGGACGCCTGGTCGACCCCGAGTCGGTGCTCGGACGCGACGTCCTCTTCGGGGGCGTCACGATCGCCGTCGGCGTGATCCTCTTCGAGGGCGCGATGTCGCTGCGGCTCAAACACGTCCAGGACCTCGGCCGCCCCGTGTGGCGGCTCTGTTCGGTGACCGTGGTCGTGGCCTGGGTGCTGATCACCCTCAGCGCGCTCGCGGTGGGCTTCGCGGTCGAGGTGGCGCTGCTGGTCGGGGCCATCCTCGTCGTCACGGGACCCACTGTGATCACCCCGATCCTGCGGACGCTGCGCCCGACCCGGCGAGTCTCCTCGCTGCTGCGCTGGGAGGGGATCGTGGTCGACCCGATCGGCGCCGTCCTCGCGGTCCTGGTCTTCCAGGGTGTTCTGGCCGGAGGCGGCGGCGAAGCGGTTCCGGTCCTCATACTCACCCTGGTCCGCACGATCGCAGTCTCGTTCGGCATCGCGCTCGCCCTCGGCTGGGTCCTCGAGCAGCTGATGCGTCGCCACGCCATCCCGGACTTCCTGCACGGCATCACCTTCCTGGCTGCGGCCATCGGGGCACTGGTCGGCTCCGACGCGATCCAGGCCGAGAGCGGACTGCTCACGGTGACCGTCCTGGGTGTCTACCTCGGCAACCGTCCCGAGCTCCACCTCGAGCACGTCGCCCGCTTCAAGGAGAATCTGCAGGTCCTCTTCGTCGGATCCCTCTTCATCGTCCTAGCAGGACGCGTGAGTCCCGACCAGTTGGTCGACGTGCTCCCGCAAGCAGCGATCCTCCTCGCCCTGCTGGTCGTCGTGGTGCGTCCGGTCAGTGTCCTGGTCGCGTTGGCAGGGACCAAGGTCACCCGTGAGGAGAAGAGTCTCCTGGCCTGCATGGCTCCTCGCGGCATCGTGGCCGCCGCCGTGACCAGCATCTTCGCGCTCGAGTTCGCGCACTCGGCGGAGACTGCCCGGCAGGCCGCGGCCTCGGCGAGTGGAGCGGCGAAGGTGGAGTTGTCCGCACGCGCCGACGACCTCGCACGGTTGGCGGATCAGGTCAGCGAGATCGTGCCGCTGGTGTTCATCGTCATCGTCGCGACGGTGGCGATCTACGGACTCGGTACCGGTCGCCTCGCCGAGCGACTCGGCCTGGCCAGTACGTCGCCCCAGGGGATCCTCTTCGTCGGCGCACCCAGCTGGGTCGTCGAGGCGGCGTGCATCCTCGAGGAGCAGGGGGTCGACACGCTGACCGTGGATCGTGTCTTCGCCAAGCTCGCCAAGGCGCGGATGGCCAACCTGCGCACCGAGACCGCCAACATCCTCTCCGACTACGCGGTCAAGGACATGGACCTCGCCGGCATGGGCAGCCTGATCGCCGCGACCGACGAGGACGAGGTCAACGCCACCGCCGCCCGGGAGTTCGCCCACGTCCTCGGGCGGGCGAACGTCTACCAGACACGTCGTACGGAGGCGGAGGACAGATCCCGTGACCATCGGCGGCAGGCCGCCTCGCACCTCAGCGGCCGTCCGGTCTTCGCGCCCGAGAAGACCCAGGTCGAGCTGGACGAACTGGTCGCCAGCGGGATGACTGTCAAGAGGACCAACCTCTCGGCCGAGTTCCCCCTGACCAAGTTTCGGGAGACCTACGGCGAGGACACCGTGCTGATGTTCCTGCTCCAGGACAGTCAGGTCACCGTCGTGCACGGCGACACCAAGGTCCCGGAAACCGACGTCACCGTGGTGGCCCTGGTTCGCGAGCCGGCTGCGAGCACCTAGGCTGGTCGGCGATGTCCCAGCCGCGCTCCAGTCCCTTTTCGGGGTGCCTCGCTTCGCTGCCCGCCGAAGGGCTCTTCTCGGTGTGGCTCGGCCCGGTCGACGGGCCACCCGACTTCACGCGTGAGGAGACGGCCCCGCACTACGCCGCCAGCACGATGAAGCTGCCCGTGCTCATCACCGCCCACCACGCCCACGACGAGGGCCGGATCGATCTCGATTCGCGCGTCAGGGTGCACGATGACTTCGCCTCCGCCGCGGACGGGTCACGGTTCCGGATGCGGCAGGACTACGACAACGACGACCAGGTCTGGGATCGGATCGATCTTGATGCGCCCCTGCGGTGGCTCGTCGAGCGGATGATCGTCCGCTCCAGCAACCTGGCCACCAACCTCATCCTTGAGGCGGTCGGTGTCCCCGCGGTTCAGCAGACGGTCTGTGCCCTCTGTCTTCACGACAGCCTCGTCTCCCGCGGGATCGAGGATGCCGCCGCGCGTGAAGCCGGGTTGGACAACCTGGTCTCCGCGCGTGACCTCGCACGGGCCCTGCAGTCGGTCATCGGCTCGCCGGAGGTCTTGGCGACACTGTCGCGTCAGGAGCTCCGCGACACCCTCCCCGCGGGTCTGCCGCCCGGGACCCGCATCGCTCACAAGTCCGGATGGGTCGAGGGCATCACCCACGACGCGGGAATCATCTTCCCCGAAGGCGCAGACCCCTTCATCCTCGTCGTCTGCACCACTTCCGGGCTCTCCGAAGCCGAGGGCCGGGACCTGATCGCACACGCGGCGAACGCCGCCTGGCAGGAACGAGGACTTCCCGGATGACCATCGTCGATGTCAGGTGCCACCACCTGACCACTGCGCTGCACTCGCCGTTCGTGACGGCACTGCGTCGCACCACCGACCTCGAGACGACGGTCGTCGAGATCATCGACGACACCGGCGAGCGCGGGTTCGGTGAGGCGCCCCAGGTGTGGCGGGTCACCGGGGAGTCGCTCGAAGGTTCCCGCGCCTGCCTCGAGGGGCCCCTCGCGGACGTGGTGCGCGGCCGGTCGAGCGACGACCTGGTCGACCTCACCCGAGCCGTCGCCGAGGCCGTGGTCGGCAACTTCGGCGCCAAGGCCGCGATGGACGTGGCACTCCACGACCTGGCGGCCCGCCGTACCGGCCTCTCCCTGCCCCGCTTCCTGGGCACAGCCCGACACCAGGTCGAGACCGACGTGACGGTCTCCGTGGGGGAGCTGAGCCAACTCTCCACGGACGCGTTGCGCAGGGTCGAGGACGGGTTCACTGTCCTCAAGCTCAAGGTCGGCACCGACGCCCGCACCGACACCGAGCGGATCGTCGCCGTGCGTGAGGCTGTCGGAGACCGGGCACGGATCCGGGTCGACGCCAACCAGGGCTGGACCGCGCGGGAGGCGATCACGACCATCTGCGCCATCGAGGACGCGGGCGGCGGTCTCGAGTTCGTCGAGCAGCCGGTCCCTGCCGCAGACCTCGCAGCCCTGGGCCGTGTCACCGCCGCGGTGGACACCCCGATCATGGCCGACGAGACGGTCTTCGGCCTCCGCGACCTCGTCGAAGTCGTACGTCGCAACGCGGCCGACCTGGTCAACGTCAAGCTTGCCAAGTGTGGCGGCCTCTCCACGGCGCGGACCCTCCTGGAGTTCAGCCGGACGCACGGGGTCGGGACCATCGTCGGATCGATGATGGAGGGCCCGATCGGAGTGGGTGCCGCAGCCTCACTGGTCGCCGCTCTCGGCACGACCTACACCAGCGACCTCGACGCAGCATGGTGGGCAGCAGTGTCGCCGGTCGAGGGTGGAATCGAATACCACGGAGGGACGATCGTCCTTCCTGATCTACCCGGACTCGGGATAGGAAGTGTGAAGTGAGCTCCAGCAACCTGCGCGTCGGTGTCGACGTCACCACCCTGTGGGCCTCGCCCGACGTCCCGCGAGACGTCGACTCCGCTGCGGTGGCCGACCAGCCGGACGTGCACACCTGGTTGAAGACGATGACCGTCGAGGACCGTCTCGGCCTGCATGACCGCACAGTCAGCCAGGCACTCGAGGGAGAACCCGTCACCGTCGTCGAGGATGCGGGGGACTGGGTGCGGGTCGCCGCCACCTGGCAGCCGGCGCTCGACAGCGACATCGGCTACCTCGGCTGGGTACGACGCGCGCACCTGCGCGAGCCGCTGCCCGGGGACCTCGACGTGCCGCAGTCCTCGAAGCGTGCCGACCGGGTGGGGATCGCCGCGTCCGGCCGCCAGCACCTCGG
>JAKDNC010000280.1 GCA_030452025.1 Nocardioides sp.
CGGACACGAACTCGCCGGCGTCGTGGAGGCCGTGGGTGAGTCGGTCGACGACCTCACCGTCGGCGACCCGGTCGTGGCGTGCCTGTCGATGTTCTGCGGTCGCTGCCAGGAGTGCATGACCGGGCGGACGTGGTTGTGCGAGCAGCGTCTGGCGCTGGGTCGCCCGGACCGGCCACGTCCCCGGCTCGTCCGCGACGGTGTCCCGGTCGGCCAGGTCGCCGGCTTGGGTGGCTTCGCGGAGCAGACCATCGTCCACCGCAACTCGGTGGTGCGGATCCCGGAGGGCGTGCCGCTCGACCGCGCGGCGCTGCTGGGGTGCGCGGTCCTGACCGGTGTCGGGTCGGCGATCAACGGCGCCGAGGTCGCACCCGGCTCGACGGTGGCCGTGATCGGCTGCGGCGGTGTGGGGCTGAACCTCATCCAGGGAGCCCGGCTCGCGGGGGCGCGTCGGATCATCGCGGTCGACCTCAGTGCCGAGAAGCTCGACCTGGCCCGGACGTTCGGGGCCACCGACACGGTGCACCCCGGTGGCCCCGGTGACCCCGGTGACCCGGTGGAGGCCGTCCGCGCGCTGGAGCCCAGCGGGGTCGACCACGCCTTCGACGTCGTCGGCGTCTCCGCCACCTCAGCCCAGGCAGTGGCTATGGCGCGACCGGGCCGAACGGCGTACCTCGTCGGGGTGCCGCCGGTGGGCGAGACCCTGGAGCTGCCCGGCTTGCACATGCTCACCCAGGCCAAGGGGTTCCGCGCCTTGCTGATGGGATCGAACCACTTCCCCAGGGACATCCCGATGCTGGCCGACCTCTACCTGCAGGGCCGCCTCGAGCTGGACGCGCTCATCTCGGCACGGCTTCCGCTGGAGCGTGTCAACGAGGGTTTCGACCTGATGCGGAAGGGTGAAGCGGCCCGCGTCGTCGTCTGCTTCGACGACTGAGCAGCCCCGCACGAGAGGGCGAGCACCCGCGGAGCGGATGGCCGCAGCACCCGATCGGCGGGGCTGATAGTTTTCATTGGATGTCCAAGCAACCTACTGATGGGTATCCCCCGGTGCCGTGTGACGCGGGCCGGTGACTCGCGGACAAGGGAGCACGCACATGAAGAAGATCGGTGTCGTCGGCTGCGGACTGATGGGAGCCGGCATCACGGAGGTCTGCGCCCGCGCCGGACTGGACGTGGTCGTGGCCGAGTCCACTGACGCCGCTGCCGAGGCCGGACGGGCACGACTGGAGAAGTCGCTGCAGCGCGCGGAGTCGAAGGGCAGGATCGAGTCCGCCGCCGACGTACTCGCGAAGATCCGTGTCGTCACCGACCTCAACGAGCTCGCCGACCGCGACCTCGTCGTCGAGGCGATCGTCGAGGACGAGGACGCCAAGACCGACCTCTTCCGCCAGCTCGACAAGATCGTCACGTCCCCCGACGCGATCCTCGCCTCCAACACCTCCTCGATCCCGATCATGAAGCTCGGCGTGGTCACCTCGCGGCCGCAGAACGTGCTCGGCATCCACTTCTTCAACCCGGTCCCGGTGCTCAAGCTCGTCGAGCTGGTGCCCTCGATCGTCACGGCGCCCGAGGTCACCGAGCGCGCACGCGAATTCGTCGAGGCCACGCTCGGCAAGCAGGCGATCGACTGCCAGGACCGCGCCGGCTTCGTGGTCAACGCGCTGCTGATCCCGTTCATCCTCTCCGCGATCCGGATGCTCGAGTCAGGTTTCGCCTCGGCCGAGGACATCGACCAGGGACTCGTCCTTGGTGCCGCCCACCCGCAGGGCCCACTCGCGCTGGCCGACCTGATCGGTCTCGACACCACCAAGGCCGTCGCGGAATCTCTCTACGAGGAGTTCAAGGAGCCGCTCTACGCCGCCCCGCCGCTGCTGGCGCGGATGGTCGACGCCGGCCTCCTCGGTCGCAAGACCAACCGCGGCTTCTACACCTACTCCTGACCGAAGCACCCTCCGATGCCTGAGGACCCTGATGACTGATCTCGTGACCTGCACCGTCACCGACGGGCTCGCCCGCATCGAGCTGAACCGGCCTTCTGCGGCGAACGCGCTCGACCTCGATCTGGCCCATGCGCTCGACGACGCGGTCGAGCAGGCCGCCACCGACGACACCGTCCAGGCCGTGTTGCTCACCGGTGCCGGCAAGCGATTCTGCGCCGGCGGCGACGTGGCCGCGATGGTCGAGGCCGACGACCAGGCGGCATTCCTCCTCGAGCTGGCCCAGACCCTCGACGGCGCTCTCCAGCGCCTTGCCGCGCTCGAGAAGCCGACCGTGGCCTCCGTGCAGGGGGCCGTGGCCGGTGCCGGACTCGCGGTGATGCTCAGCTGCGACCTGGTCGTCGCGGACCCGGCCACCAAGTTCGTGATCGCCTATCCCGGGGTCGGGCTGGTGCCCGACTGCGGGGTCTCGTGGCTGCTGCCCCGCGCCGTCGGTCAGCAGCGAGCGCTCCAGCTCGCCCTGACCAACAAGCCGATCACCGCCGACGTCGCGCTCGACTGGGGTCTGGTCACCGAGCTCTCCGACGACGTCGAACGCGGCGCGGAGCTCGCCGGGCAGCTCGCGGCCGGGCCGTCGTACGCCCTGGGCCAGGCGAAGCGGCTGCTGCGCAACTCGTGGGAGACCACCCGAGTCGGCGCTGGCGAGGATGAGGCCCGGACCATCGCGAAGGCGGTCACCACCCCGGAGGCGCAGGCGTTGCTCGAGGCGTTCACCAAGCGCTGAGCAACGAGTCCGGCGGCGCCACCACCGCTCAGAGCAGCACGCCCAGCCCGGAGACGATCGCGGTCGCGAACAGGCCGCCCACCACGAAGTGACGGAAGCGTTCGGGGCTCAGCACCCGGAACAGCCGGTCCCCGACCGCCCAGCCCAAGGGCACGCCCAGCGACCCACCCAGGATCGCGAGGGCGGCCGTGGCGTCGACCTGGCCGAGCGCGAGGAACGCCACCAGAGCGATCGCGTCCTGGTTGCAGAAGACGGCCTGGAGCGTCGCCCGGATCTGGCGGGGGGACAGGTCGGATCCGTGCAGCGCGAGGACCAAGGGCGGGCCGTTCATGCTGGTCGAGGTGACCAGGGCGCCGCTGACCACACCCGCCCCAACCTGCGCGGTCGGCCCACCCGGCAGGCCCCGGTCGATTGACATGGCCAGCGCCAGGACCAGGACGACCCCGGAGATGAGAACCGTCAGCGAGCTCTCGCTCATCACGAGCAGCGCCAGCAGCCCGAACGGCATCCCGACCAGGCCGGACACGGAGAGGCGGATCGCTGCGGGGGTGACGACGTGGTCGCGTTCCCGCCACCAGCCCAAGGCAGTGACGACACCGCTCAGGGCCACCGCCACGACCACGGCCCGGGTCGGGCCCAGCGCCATGGAGAGGAGAGGTACGGCGACCAGTGCCGCGCCGAACCCGGTCACCGCCTGGGCGGCTGAGGCCACCAGGAACACTGCTGCCGCCACCACGAGGATCGAGAGCGGATCCATGTCTTCCCCTTCCTCGCTCGTCGTCCGGCTGGCCAGTGCCGCGTCATCGCCTGCCGGGGCGAAGTCTCCGGCCCGGAGGACCCAGGGCGACAAAGTGGTCCCGGTGAGCGGGCCGTCCGGCACCCCAGAACGCCACCAACCGATTGGTAAAGTAACCAGGTGATCAAACCCGCACACCGTCCCTCCCTGCGGGGCGACATCCTGGACAACGCCCGGAGCCTCGCCCGCGACGGCGAGACGATCTCGCTGGACACGGCCGCCCGGGCTTCGGGACTGACCAAGCCGGGCCTGATGTACCACTTCCCGACCAAGGTCGCGCTGATGGCCGCCTTGGTCGACCATGTGATGGACGACTGCGAGCGCGAGCTCACCGCACGCCTCCAGGCCCATCCCCGTCACGACACTGGTCACGACACCCGTCACGACACTGGTCACGACACTGGAGGCGCCCCCGTCCGCGAAAGGCTCGGTGCCTACCTCGACTGGGTCTGCGACGGCGACTTCGACACCTCGGACCTGGTGATGTTCATCGACCCCCGTCTGCGCGAGCCGATGACCGAGCGCTGGGCCGAGCGGATCGAGCCGTGGCTGCAGGTCCCCGACGACCTCCCTGACGACGAGCGAGCGCGACTTCTCGGCGTACGACTCATCGCCGACGGCCTGTGGTTCGCCGCGGCCAGCGGCGGTGTCGTCCCCACGAGCGACGAGCGGGACGGCGTACGCGCCCTGGCCCGGCGGATGCTCGGGGAGGAGGCATGACCAAGTGGTTGCTGCTGGCCGCGGCGATCATCAGCGAGGTGACCGGGTCACTCTCCCTCAAGGGCGCCCTGGACCGGCCAGCCCTCTACGCGGTGGTCGCGATCGGATACGCCACGTCGTTCGTGTTCCTGGCCGCGGTGCTACGCCAGGGCATGGGGCTCGGGGTGGCCTACGGCATCTGGGGCGCGCTCGGCGTCGCCTCCACCGCGCTGCTGTCCGCGGCCATCTTCGACGAGACGCTGACTCCGTTGATGGGCGCCGGGATCGCGCTGATCATCGCGGGCGTCCTGGTCGTCGAGCTCGGCGCCCAGCGGGCCGGCGTACACGCGCTGGTGCCGGATGGAGATGGACGGTGACAGCCCTGTGATGCAGTGGACGTTCCTGGCAGCCGCGATCCTCTGCGAGGTCGGCGCGACCCTCTCACTGCGGGTCGCGGCGACGCGGCGTGGCCTCTACGTGGTCGTCACCGCCGGCTACCTCGCCGCCTTCTCGCTGCTCTCCCTGGCCCTCGGCGAAGGGCTCGGCCTGGGTGTCGCCTACGGCATCTGGGCCGCGGCCGGCGTCGCACTGACGGCGATCGCCTCACGGATCATCTTCGCCGAACCACTCACCCCGCTGATGATCGGCGGGATCACCCTGATCATCGGCGGGGTGCTGCTGGTCGAGCTGGGCGCGACCCACTGATGTCGGTCCTGTCCATCGCGGCCGCGTGATTTCCGCGATCAGCCGCGACCAACTCAGCCGAGGGACTCCACGCGCTGACCGAGGTCGTCGACATCGTCGGGCACCGACCGGCGCCGCAGCATCGGCAGCAACGCGGTCAGCCCGACCAGCGGCAGCAGCGCAAGGCAGACCAGGCTCCAGTCGATGCCGATGACATCGCCGAGCCCGCCGACCACCGCCGAGCCGACCGAGCCACCGACGAGGAACATCAGTGTGGCGATGCCTAGGGCCACGCCTCGCACATCGATGTGCACGGCGTCGCCGACTGCCGCGCTGAGCGCTGGCTGGCCGAGGCCGAAGCAGACCGTCGCGAGCATCACCGCAACCAGGAGCACGGGCGCCCAGACCAGGTGCGCGCCCACGGCGGCGA
>JAKDNC010000281.1 GCA_030452025.1 Nocardioides sp.
CGAGCGAGGACGTGGCCTCGTCGAGGATCAGCACGGCCGGATCGGCGAGGAAGGCGCGTGCGAAGGCGACCAGCTGTCGTTGCCCGGCCGAGAGCCGACCGCCCCGGTTGGCGACGTCGGTGTCGTAGCCCTGGGGAAGATCCTGGATGAACTCGTGGGCGCCGATCGCGTTCGCGGCCGCGAACACGTCCTCGTCGGTGGCCGACGGCTTCCCGAACCGGATGTTGTCGGCGACCGTGCCGCTGAAGAGGTAGTTCTCCTGGGTCACCATGACGATCGAGGAGCGGAGAGTCTCGTCGGCGAGGTCGCGCAGGTTGACTCCGTCGAGCGTGATCGCCCCGCGTGTGGGGTCGTAGAACCGCGAGACCAGCTTGGCCAGGGTGGTCTTCCCAGCACCGGTGGTGCCGACCAGGGCCAGGGTCTGTCCGGCCGGGACGGTGACATCGAGTCCTGGCAGCACCGGCGAGCCGTCGACGTACTCGAAGGTGACTCCGTCCAGGCACACCTCACCCTCAGCGTCGGCGAAGGTGACCGGATCGGTCGGCTCGGGGACGGACGGCTCTTCTTCGAGGACACCGGAGATCTTCTCCAGCGCGGCGGAGGCCGACTGGAAGGTGTTGTAGAACTGCGAGATCTCCTGCATCGGCTCGAAGAACTGGCGCAGGTAGAGCAGGAACGCGGCGAGCACCCCGACGGTGATCTCGCCGTGGAAGGCCAGGTAGGCGCCGTAGAGCAGAGTGATCGCGATCGTCACGTTGCCGATCAGCTTGATCCCGGGCATGAACCAGGCCACGAGACGGAACGCCCGCAGGTTGGCCGCGCGGAACTGCTCGTTGACGTCGTCGAGGATCGCCTGGTTTCGGTCCTCGCGGCGGAACGCCTGGACGGCACGGATGCCGCCCATCGACTCGACGAAGTGGACGATCACCAGCGCGATCTTCTCCCGGGTCACTCGGTAGGTCTTCGCCGACTCCTTGCGGAACCAGTTGGTCAGCAGGAGCAGGAACGGGAACGAGAGCAACGCCACGAGCCCGAGCTTCACGTCGAGCACCAGCAGCAGCACCGAAGTGCCGAGCAGGGTCAACACTGCCGTGACCAGCCCGTCGAACCCGGACTCGAGCATCTCGTAGATCGCGTCGACGTCGGAGGTCTGGCGCGAGATCACGCGCCCAGAGGTGTACTCATCGTGAAAGGCGGGGCTGAGCTTCTGGAAGTGGCCGAAGACCCGTCGCCGGATCTCGAAGAGCATGTCCTGGCCGATCTTCCCGGCGAGGACCAGGAAGATCTGGCGCGTGATCGCCTGGGTGATGGTCGCCAACAACACGATGCCGACGATCAGGTAGAGCACCCCGGCGTCGCCGGACTCGCGAATCGGCGGGATGCCGAGGTCAATACCCTCCTTGACGAGGTAGGGGATCGACAGGCGGGCGGCGTTCTCGATCACCACGATGCCGATCAGGAGGTGGATCAACTTGCGGTGCGGTCGAAGGAGCCGACCGAGCAGACGGCGTGACCGGTCACGCATGCCGACGATGGCTTCGTCGGAGATCTCCTCTGAGTCGATCCCGTCGGCGGCGACCCCACGCCACTCGTGCTCGCGTTCGAAGGGTTCTTCCTCGTTGCCCGGGTCGCGCGGGTCCGAGGTCGAGGTGTGCACCGGGGAGCTGGTCATGCGCTCACCCCCGCAGGGGTGTCGCTGTCGGTGACGTCGCCAGCGAGGAGCTCGCGGTACGCCGGCACCTCGGCCAGCAGGTCACTGTGCTGGCCCACATGGGTGATCGTCCCGTCCTGCAGCAGCGCGACCTTGTCGGCGAGCATCACCGTGGAGGCGCGGTGGGCGACCACGATGCCGGTGGCATTCTCGAGAACGTCTCGCAACGCGGCCTCCACAAGTTTTTCGGTGTGGACGTCAAGTGCGGACAGGGTGTCGTCGAGGATGAGGATCTTGGGCCTGGCGAGCACGGCGCGGGCCAGGGCCAGTCTCTGTCTCTGGCCACCCGAGAGCGACATGCCTTGTTCGCCGATGCGGGTGTCGAGTCCCCAGGGCAGGTCGTGGACGAAATCGGCCTGGGCGACGTCGATGGCGGCCTCGATCTCCGAGTCCGTGGCCTCAGCCCGACCCAGTGCCAGGTTCTCCCTGGCGCTCATCGAGAAGAGAGTGGGCTCCTCGAAGGCCGTGGCGACGATCGAGCGCAGGTTGACCAGATCGAGCTCCCGGACGTCGACACCGTCGATGGTGACCCGGCCCCCGGTGACGTCGTACAGGCGTGGGAGCAGAGCGGTGAGCGTAGTCTTGCCGGACCCGGTGGCGCCGACGATCGCTAGGGTCTCCCCCGGGTCCACCTCAAGGTTGACGTCGTGCAGGACTGGTGCCTCCCCGGCGTCGTCGTCGGGGAAGTTGAAGTCAACGTGTTCGAGGCGCAGGTGTCCCGACGGGTGCTCCAGCACCTGGTGGCCACTGATGATCTCGGACTTCGTGTCGAAGATCTCGAGCACACGGGCTGACGCAGTCATCGCCTCCTGGGCCATGGCCAGGATGACGCCGAGCGAGGCCACCGGCCAGACCAGGGACAGCATCAAGATGATGAAGGCGACCAGTGTGCCCGGGCTGAGGTCTCCACGGCCGACGCCGAGCGCTCCGAGCAGAAGCACCAGGCAAACGGCGAGGTTGGGGATCACCTCGAGGAAGGTCCAGAAGCGGGCGGAGAGCCGGACCTTGTCCATCGAGGTGTCGTAGAGCTTGGTGGCCGCGGCTTCGTACTGATCGCCGACGAAACGGCTGCGACCGAACGACTTGATCACCCGGATGCCGACCGCGCCCTCCTCGGCCAGGGTGGCGAGGTCGCCGTGTTCGTCGTGGACCCGGCGGGACACGACGACGTAGCGCTTCTCGAAACTCATCGAGAGGTAGATGATGGGGACCGCCGATGCTGCGACGACCAGGCCGAGCGGCCAGTACATGTTCAGCAGCACCAGCGTGACGACCACCAGCTGGGTGATGTTGATCAGCAGGAAAAGCATCCCGAAGCCGCTGAACCTGCGGATGCTGGACAGGTCGGTCGTGACCCGGGACAGCAGCTGGCCTGACTGCCAGCGACCGTGGAAGGCCATCGGGAGGGACTGCAGATGGTCGTAGAGGTCGTGGCGGATGTCAGTCTCGACGCCGAGGACGGCGTTGGACTGGACCCAGCGACGACACCAGATGAAGAACGCCTCGAGGACGCCGAAGGCGAGGGCGAGCAGCCCCAGTGGAAGAACCGGGCCAAGGTCCCGGTCAGCAATGGGTCCGTCGATCATCGCCTTGGTGACGAGCGGAATCGCGATGCTCAGGCCGACACCGGCCAGCGCCGTGGTCAGCATGATGACAAGCGCCGGGACATGGCGTTTCAGGTAGCCGCGCAGTCGCCAGAGTGAGCGCACTCCAGCGGGAGGTGGACCAGTCGTCACGGTCAGCGCAGCATCGTCCGTCATGTGGTGCGGTCAGGTCCCCTCGAGAAAAAGTCTGTAAGGCGCACATTACTGCCTGCCCCTGACCAGCCCCAACAGACCCGGGCCCGTGTCTGCGGCCGTCTCACCAACTCGTCGACAACGGCCTGCCCTCGTGGAACCCTGCCGCGGACTGGATGCCGATGAGTGCCTTGTCGCGAAGCTCCCCGAGTGAAGAGGCACCAGCATAGGTGGCCGATGAGCGGACGCCGGAGCAGATCTGGTCGATGAGGTCCTCGACGCCTGGGCGCTGCTGGTCGAGATACATCCGCGAGGAAGAGATGCCCTCCTCGTAGAGCCCCTTGCGGGCGCGGTCGAAGGCCGACTCGGTCGACGTACGGTTGGCGACCGCCCTCGCGGATGCCATCCCGAACGAGACCTTGAACGCCCGGCCGTCGGCGTCGGTGAGGAGGTCGCCCGGGGATTCATGGGTGCCGGCGAACCAGGACCCGATCATGACCGACGACGCGCCGGCGGCAAGGGCCAGGGCGACATCGCGCGGGTGTCGTACTCCCCCGTCGGCCCAGACGTGTTTGCCGAGGTCGCGGGCCGCAGCGGCGCACTCGAGGACCGCTGAGAACTGGGGGCGTCCCACGCCGGTCATCATCCTGGTGGTGCACATCGCGCCCGGACCGACCCCGACCTTGACGACGTCGGCGCCGGCGTCGATCAGGGCGCGGGTCCCATCGGCGTCGACGACGTTCCCGGCGGCAATGGGGATCTGCGGGTCGAGGTCGCGGACGGCGCGCAGCGCCTCGATCATGCGCTCCTGGTGGCCGTGAGCGGTGTCGACGACCAGGCAGTCGACGCCGGCGTCGATGAGTGCACGGGCCTTGGCAGCAACGTCGCCGTTGACGCCGACCGCGGCGGCGATGCACAGGCGACCGTCGTGGTCGGTGGCGGGTGTGTAGAGGGTCGCGCGCAGCGCACCGAGCCGGGTGAGGACGCCGACCATCTCGCCCTCGTCGTCCACGGCGACGGCGAGCGGGGCGCGGGCTGCATCGATGGCCTCGAAGGCTTCGCGCGGGTCGGCGTCGGCCATGATCTGGACGAAGTGGGTGTTCATGACGTCGCGGGTCTGCGCGAACCGGTCCACCTCGATGCAGTCGACCTCGTTGACGACGCCGACTGGCTTGCCGTCCTCGACGACGACTGCGGCCTTGTGGGCACGCTTGGGGATCAGGGCCAACACTTCGGAAACGGTCTGGTCCGGGCGCAGCTCGATCGGGGTGTCGAAGACGAGGTTGCGTGCCTTCACGAACCGGATCACGTCGGCGACGACCTGGATTGGGATGTCCTGCGGGATGACGGTGAGTCCGCCGCGACGAGCCACGGTCTCGGCCATCCGCTTGCCGGCGATGGCGGTCATGTTCGCCACCACCAGCGGCAGCGTCGCGCCCGTCCCGTCGGTAGTTGCGAGGTCCACGTCGTAGCGGCTGGCGATCGCGGAGTGGCGAGGCACCATGAAGACATCGTCGTAGGTCAGGTCGTGCGGCGGGGCCGCGTCATTGAGGAAGCGCACGATGCCTCAATCTACCTGCAGCCCCGCGTCGACTGTCCCGCGGCGACCCCGCGGCGGCATCGAACATGGGTCCATTCCCCCAGCCGGCACCGACACCCACCACTTCCGGACCAAGACCTGTGGACAGAGAACCCCCTTGTCCCATGCGGGCTCTGAGCAACGGGGATAATGTCTGTGGGTGTGACTCGACGCGCGCTCTCCTTCGGTGCCGCGGCTGCGGCGTACGAGCGCTACCGTCCGGGCTACTCCCCCGATCTCGGTGCGCGTGTCCTTGACCACGCGGACGGTCCGGTGGGCACCGCCCTGGAGATCGGTGCCGGC
>JAKDNC010000282.1 GCA_030452025.1 Nocardioides sp.
GCACGATGCCAGCCGACGCACCGGGCCCCCCGGCGTGGGCAACGGTGGTCGACGCCGTCGCCAGCCCAACGGCCAGTCCGATGATCAGTGGGATCCTCGTGCTCCTCATCCGCATTCCGTGCTCCTTGTCCCCGATGTGTTGGCCGAGCCGGCATTCGACCGGCGCGGAACACACCACACCAAGGGGCGCTCACACGATGTTCACGAAACGCTCACACCCGCGGATGGGCTGCGCTAGCCTCGCCTGACGGGGAGAAGGAGCTGGGGACATTGCTGCGGATCTTCCTGCTCGGCCCGGTCGAGGCCCGGGTCGAAGACCGGTTGCTCCGGGTGACGAGCAGAAGTCAACTGATGTTGGTGACCCGGCTGGCGCTCGCGGCTGGACGCCCGGTGCACGTCGATCAACTGGTCCAAGACCTGTGGGAAGGCGAGCCTCCCGGCGATGCCGCCCATGCCCTGCAGGCGCACGTGTCGCGCCTGCGCGCTGTGCTGCCGGCTGTGGTGGAGCACGTGCACGGCGGCTACCGCTTCGTGCGCGAGGGCGTCGAGCTGGACACGGACCGGTTCCACGCCCTCACCGAGAGCGGCCGGGCACATCTGGCTGCTGGGCGTCCGGAGGACGCCGCCGCCGACCTCCGTCAGGCCCTCGGTTTGTGGCGAGGTCCGGCCCTGGCGGGCCTCGCCGAAAGTCCTGCACTGCGCCCAGCTGCGGTCCGACTCGAGGAGCTGCGCGGGTCCGTGCTCAGTGACCGCATCGACGCCGACCTCGCCAGCGGCGGGCATCAGGCCGTCGTCGGGGAGCTCGAGGAGCTCATCGCCAACGACTCCGTCAACGAGCGCACGTGGCACCAACTGATCACCGCCCTGGCGCGCTCGGGGCGGAAGGGAGACGCACTGGCCGCATACCGGCGGGCACGCACAAGCTTCGTCGACGAGCTCGGGGTCGAACCCGGCGAGGACCTGCACACCCTGCACCAAGATGTCCTGGAGGAACGCATCACGACGGTGCAGCCTCCAGACCAGCTGGCTCGGCCGGCCGTCGTACCCACTCCGTCGGCTCCGCCGGCAGCGGTCACGCGCCGGATGACCACCGAGTTCTCCGGCAGGGATGACGAGCTCGCCATGCTGGATCGCGCATGGCTGGACCGGCACCCGGGCCCGCGCTTCGTGGCCCTCACGGGTGAGCCCGGAATCGGCAAGACCAGGCTCGCGGCCGAGTTCGCGGTCCAGCGCAGCGCCGAAGGAGCGCGCGTCCTCTTCGGACGCTGCGACCAGTTCCTCTCCGTCCCCTACCAACCGTTCACCGAGATTCTACGGGGCGACGTCGCTGCGCTGCGCACGGAGCACCCGGAGTCATGGCGGGATGTGATGGGCGCCCGGCTCGGTCCCTTTGCCTCCCATCTCGCCCAGATCCTCCCTGAGCTCTCCACGGTGCTGCCCGACAGCCAGACCCCCCGCCAGTCTCCTGATCCGGACACAGAGCGCTACCGGTTGTTCGAAGCGGTGGCGGGATGGCTCGCGGCCGCGTCGTCGCGGCAGCCCTTGGTCCTGCTGCTCGACGACCTGCAGTGGGCCGACCAGCCCTCTCTGCTCCTGCTGCAGCACCTGCTGCGGAGCTCGGACCCGATCCGCGGACTGGTGCTGGCCACCTACCGGGACCGCGAGCTTGCGGACACCGACCCCGGCCGACAGATGCTCGACGAGGTGCTGCGCACGTCCGAGACCGTCTCGCCCCTGCCGCTGAGCGGGCTCGCCCCCGATGCCGTGCAAGACCTCCTGCGCGCAGAGCTGCGCTCAGGAGGCGCCGAGACAACACCCAGCGACGCGTTCTCCCGATGGGTCGAGACAACAGCGGGCGGGAACCCGCTCTTCGTCCTTGAGCTGGCCAGGCAGGCCACGGACCCTGACCACGAGGCCGCAGCCCATCCCCGGCTCCCGCAGGGAGTGCGTCACGTGATCGACCTCCGCCTCCGGCGGCTGCCGAAGGGGATGCGCGACGTGCTGGCCTGTGCGGCCGTGGTCGGTCGTGAGTTCGACACCCGCGTGGTGCAGGTCGCCACCGGGATGGACGACGCAACGATGGACGACCTCCTGCGGACCGCAGACGACAGCAGGTTGATCGAGTCCCGCCCCGATGCGGGGCTGCGCTACCTGTTCTCCCACGACGTGGTGCGCACCGTCCTGTACGACGCCCTCGGGCCGCTCCGTCGCGCCGGGCTGCATCGCCGGGTGGCCGAGGCCATCGAGCAGCTGCACGTCAGCGACCTCGACGAGCACTACAACGAGCTGGCGCACCATTACGCGGAGGCAGCGGTCCTCGGCCCCACCGATGAGGCGGTCCAGTACCTGCTTCTCGCCGGCCGGGCCGCCGCCGATCAACGTGCCCCGAGCGTGTCCGTGCGGCACTACCGGGCGGCCCTCGACCTCGCCGGGGGACAGCTTGAGCCGGAGCAGCGCTGTGACCTTCTCATCGCGCTGGGCATCGCGGAGCGCGATGCTGGCCAGGCCTGCTATCGGGAAACGCTGCTCGCCGCCGCCACGCAGGCACACAGCCTGAAGGACGGTGGCCGTCGGCTCGCCGCTGCGGCCGTGGAGAACACCCGCGGGTGGTATTCCAGCGCCGTGGAGCCCGACGTGGAGCGGCTCACCGTGTTGGAGGCAGCCCTGGGCAGTCGCGATGCGACGGACCCCGCCACGCTGTCCTCCCTCCTTTCCAACTGGGCCATCGAGGCGGTCCGCGACCCGTCCCTCCGGCTGGAGTCCGTACGTCGCAGCACGGAAGCATTGAGGTTGGCGAGGTCCCTCGCCGACCCTCATCTCCTGGCGAGCACGCTGGCCGACCACTACTCCGTCACCTACGCCTCGTTCGTCGACCCCCACGGCTGCCGAGCGATCAGCGAAGAGCTGGTGGAGCTGGCGGACCGCCAGGCGGACCCGTGGCTGCAACTGCTCGCCGAGGTCGGCCACGCCCAGTCGACCGTCCTCGTCGGCGACCTGGAGGCCGCCGACCACTTCCTGATGCGGGCCGAGGACTCCGCGCAGGAGCTCAACCACCACGCACGCCTGTGGCTGGTGCGCAGCTGGCGAGCCATGCGCCTGGCGCTGCGGGGCCACCTCGAGGAAGCCGAGGCCGGGGTCATTGCGACCTTCGAGCTGGGAGAGGCGAGCCAGCAGCCCGACGCCTTCACCTGGTTGGCCGGCCAGCTCTTCACCCTACGATGGCAGCAGGGGCGGCTCGCAGAGCTGATGGACGAGATCGAGAGCCAGGTGACCAGCCACGCCCACGGCATCCCTGCCTGGCGTGGCGCCTATGCGCTCGCCCTTGCCGAGGTCGGCCGCGACGCCGAGGCGAGCGCCATCCTGGACGACTTCGTGGCCCTCGACCTCGAACAGTTGCCCTTGGACATGTTGTGGTTGCAAGGCATGGCGTATCTCTGCAGCACCTGCGCGTTGCTTCAACGTTCGGACGCCGCCTCGGTGCTTTATGAAGCCCTGTTGCCTTACGAGGGTCTGCTGGCCGACAACGGCACCCTGTCCGCCGGCCCGGTCGACTTCCACCTCGGACGGATGGCTGCGCTCGCCGACAGACCGCGAGAAGCCATACGACACCTCACCGCTGCCGATGCGATGTGTCAGCGCATCGACGCACCACTGTGGTCCGGCTGGACCCGTCAGGCGTTGGCAGAGCTCGACGAGAGTCGCCCGCCGTCGACGAATGTCACGCCGGATCCTTCTTCAGCTTCATGGCAGGAAGCTTCTCACCGGACTCCGTGAACTGCAGGGTCGCGAACGTGGTCAGCGCGATCGCAGCGAGGAACAGCAACCAGGCTGACCATCCCGGACCGACGCTGGCCCCGAAACCGCCACCACCGACCGTGAACGGTCGAAGGATCAGCAGCAACGTGCCAAGCGCAGCAACCCCGGCTATCACCAGGTTCCACGGCACACCTGTCGGCAGCTGGTCCTTGGCGAACGCCTTGAAGCCCACCAAGGCTGTCGCGGCGATGACCAACAGGATGCCGAGCGTCGCGAAGCTGTGCCACGCACTCGCGCCGCTCGAGACGCTCATGCCCGGGAGCGCATCGCCACCGCTGAAACTGACGCTGATGTACGCCGGAAAGAACGAGAGGATCGTCGCGAGCACGCCCGCACCGAGCGCGCCCCGATCCTTCCAGCTCAGTGATGTGAAGTCGACAGTCATGTGGATCTTCCTCCGTTGATGGGAACTCCCAGGGTGGCCTGGTTCTCGCTCAAAGTGTCCTTCTGACACGAGAGGACGGTGCCCGCCTGCGCTCACAGTCGGCTCACAGGTGACTGGCGCGGCCAGCGGCCACACCCCTGAACGCACGAAATCCCGCCCAGGACCACTCCCGGGCGGGATTTCGTCACATCAGCGGCCCCGATTTCGTCAGGACCCCTTGGCGGTGGCGGTGGGATTTGAACCCACGGTGGGTCTCCCCACACTTCATTTCGAGTGAAGCACCTTCGGCCGCTCGGACACGCCACCGCGAGAGATATTACGGGACAGCCCGCTCGGAGCCGAAATCCGGTGGGTGAGTGACACGATGAGCCAGTGGAGAGCGACGAGCGAGGCCCTCAACAAGTCCTGGTTGTCGGCGGGATCAATGCCGACGTGACGGTGAGCAGCGAGCGCCGAGCACGGCCGGGAGAGACCGTCGTCGGTGACGGCCCGATCTGGAGCCCGGGCGGCAAGGGTGCCAACATCGCCGCGGCGGCTGCGCGAGCCGGCGCGAACGTCACCATGTGCGGCGCCGTGGGCGACGATCCGTTGGGGCAGGTCCAGGTCAACGCTCTCCTGGAGGCCGGCGTCGGCGTGGACGCGATCCGCGTGAGCGCTGGCCAGGCGACGGGCGTGGCGCTCATCGTGGTCACCCCCGACGGGGAGAATTCGATCACTGTCGGGGCCGGCGCGAACCTTACCGTCGGTCCCGAGGATCTCGCCGCGGCCGGAGAGTACGACGTGATGCTGGTGCAGTCCGAGATCGGAGCGGCCACCGCCGACGCCGCCGTCGCCGTCGCGGCATCAACACACAGCCGCGTCGTACTCAGTCTGGCTCCGGTGAGCGAGCTCGAGCCAATCACCTGGCAGCGGGCCGACCCACTGGTGGTCAACCGCGACGAGGCCGGGGACGTCCTGGCGTTGTTCGGCCGCACGGCCCCCGATGATCCAGAGGTCCTCACCGTCGCCGTCCGCGAGGTCTCCGGTGTTGCGTCGGTGGTGATCTCGCTCGGCGCAGAAGGCTGTGTGGTGGGCAGTCACGAAGGGACAGTTCACGTGCCGGCGGTGCCGACGAAGGTCGTCGACA
>JAKDNC010000283.1 GCA_030452025.1 Nocardioides sp.
TGTCGCGGCCGTCCACGCCTTGGCGGTCGCGCAGTGAGGCCCACAGGTTGGAGGCGTCACGCAGACGCCGGGGACGCAACTCCAGGCCGGCCAGCGCGGCGAAGGTCTGCTCGGCCGGGCCGCCGGCGGCCCGGCGGCGGCGTACCGCCTCACGGAGCTTGACCGCGCTCGGCATCCGGTCCGCGGTGGCCTGGTGGACGACCTCGTCGACCCAGCCCTGTTCGAGGGCGAGGGTCGTCTCGAGCCGTGCGAGGGCGGCCTGCTGCGCCGGGGTCTTCTTCAGCTCGAAGAGTCCGCCGTTGAGCATCTCCTCCATCGCGGCCTGATCGGTCGGGTTGAGCCCGGAGAGCTTCTCCTCGATGCCGGACACGTCGATGGAGATGCCGCGGGCGTAGTCGGAGACCGCAGCGATCAGGTGCTCGCGCAGCCACGAGACGTGACCGAAGAGTCGCTGGTGGGCGGCCTCGCGCAACGAGAGGTAGAGGACGACGTCCTCGTAGGAGACGTCGAGTCCGTCGGCGAACGAGGCCACGTTGGTCGGCAACAGGGCGGCTGTGCCGGACGGGCCGAGGGGCAGGCCGATGTCCGAGGCAGTGAGCACCTCGCCCGCGAGACCGCCGAGGGCGGAGCCGATCTGGTTGCCGAACATGTTGCCGCCGAGCTTGCCGAGCATGTCCGACATCGGGCCCGCCAGGCCCTTCGCCTCGTCGGGGATCGGCAACGCGTCGGTGATCACGGTGCCGAACTGTTCGGCGATCGGCTCGACCAGGACCTTCCACACCTCGATGGTCGACTCGAGCCACTGGGCCCGGCTCCAGGCTGCGGTGGACTGCACACCGCTGGAGAAGTCGGTGGCCTCGTCGAGCCAGAGGTCCGCCAGGCGTACGGCGTCGGCCACGGCGGTCGTGTCCCGTTCGGTGGGCGAGGGGTCGGGGTCGCTGGCGATCGCCCGACGGGCGATGTCCTTGGCGAGCTGCCAGTTCACCGGCCCGTCCTGAGGGCCCATCATCGCCTGGAACTGGCTCATGATCTGGGTGAGGTCAGGCATGCCGCCGCTGAAGAACTGCTCGAATGGGGTGCCCTTGAACGGGTTCTCGTTCGGATCGCCGGGGTTGTCGTTCATGGGGTCCAAACTACTCGCCCAGCGGTGAATCGCCATCGGAGAGGCTCGACTATGGTCGGCACATGAGTGATCAGCGTCGTGGCCGGGTGGGCCTGGTGGACATCCGTGAGGAACCGATCGACGTCGGCGAGGTCCTCGCCGGCCTCGGAGATGATGCCTGCGGAGGTCAGGCGGTCTTCATCGGCCGGGTCCGCGACCACGACCACGGCCGGGGGGTGACCACACTCGAGTACGCCGCCCACCCGAGCGCGCAGGAGAAGCTCGCCGCGCTCTGTGCGGAGATCGCGACGGACGACGAACTGATCTCCCTGGCCGCCGTCCACCGGGTCGGGTCACTCAGCGTGGGCGACATTGCCGTGGTGGTGGCCGCTGAGTCCGCGCACCGTGACGGAGCGTTCCGGCTCACCCGCACCCTGATCGACAGGCTCAAGGACGAGATCCCGATCTGGAAGCACCAGAAGTTCCTCGACGGCGATGAGGAGTGGGTCGGGTCCCCCTGACACCCGGCCCAGGTTGCCCGATCGAGGCGACCCTGCGTGGAACACTGGGGGAGTGGAGATCCTGTGGTGGCTGATGCCCCCCGTCGTGGTGACAGTCCTTGCCATGCTCTGGGTGACCTGGCTGGGTCGGTCGAACCGTGGTCAGGTCGACCGGGACGCCGCCGTGGAGCGGCTGGCCAAGGCGCTCCGCAAGGACCTCCCGGGCTCATCAGGAGCGAGTGCCGTCCCGCCCCGACCGCGTGACCGCAGTACCGGGATCGCCGTACGCCCCTCGGGGAGCAACGCGGACCGACGTTCGGCCTGAGGCCGTCCCGGGGCCGCCTGCGCGTCGTGTTGTCATTGAGTGAGAAGGTTGCCCATATGACCCGGCGCACCTTGGCCATCGTGATCGCTGTCCCGTTGATGGTGGGACTGTGGCTGTGCGCTGCCTTCGTGCCGGTTCCCTACGTCACCTATCACCCCGGCGTGACCGTCGACATCCTCTCGGAGGCCGGAGGCCAGGAGCGGGTCCAGGTCACGGGCCACAAGACCTACCACGACAGCGGTGAGCTCCGGATGACGACGGTCTCCGTGACGTCTCCCGAGTACGACGTCAGCCTGTTCTCCGCGGTCGAGTCCTGGCTCAGCGACGAGGCCGCCGTCCAGCCGTACTCCTCGGTCTATGAGGAGGGCGAGACCAACGAGGCCTCCGACAAGCAGTCCCACGCCTACATGGTCACCAGCCAGGAGACCGCGGTGGCGGCCGCGCTCACGGAGATGGGCTATGACCTCAAGCCGACCGCTGAGGTCGCCGCGGTCGGCAAGGACGAGCCGGCCAGTGGTGTGCTGAAGGTCAAGGACCGGATCGTGAAGGTCGGCTCCACCGCGGTGAGCACTCCCGACCAGGTGATCCAGGCGGCTGGTGAGGCGACCCCGGGGGAGCCATTGAAGCTGGTGGTCGTGCGCGACTACGACCGCACCTCGCTCACCGTGACCCCGAAGGACGAGGACGGGAAGCCCAAGCTCGGTATCAACGTGGGTGTCGGTCTCGATCTTCCGTTCAAGGTCTCCCTCGACATCAACCCCGACATCGGTGGCCCGAGCGCGGGCCTGATGTTCTCCCTCGCCGTCTACGACACCCTCACCCCCGGCTCGCTGACCGGTGGTCACCAGATCGCCGGCACCGGCACGATCGACGTGAAGGGAACCGTCGGGACCATCGGCGGGATCCAGCAGAAGATCCCCGGTGCCCGTGACGCCGGGGCCGAGCTCTTCCTGGTCCCCAACGCGTCGCCCGACTCGTCGAACTGTGATGAAGCCGTCGGCGCCGCCAACGGTGACATGGACGTCGTTCCGGTGAAGGGCCTCCACGACGCCATCAACGTGATCAAGAAGTGGGTCGATGACCCGAATGCCGATCTACCGTCCTGCCAGGACCAGGAGTGAGCGCGTGAGCGAGTTCGAGCCGGGCACCGATCCCGGAACCACTGAGGAACTGACCGATCCGGCGCTCGCCTCCGCCGTGCTGGAGCTCGAGGCCCATGCGGCCGAGTCCGGCTGGGACCAGCAGGCGAGCCTGTATGCACTGGTGCCGACCAAGGACCTCGTCGGCAAGGAGCCCGCCCTGGCCGCCGCGATGGGTCTGGACGAGGCGAGTGCCGACGGGTCGCTGACCCCGGTCGAGCAGGAGCTCCAGGTCGACGTGACCCTCGAGTCGGTGCTCGAGGGGATCATGTGGCCATCCGGCGTCACCGGATGCGCGGCGATCGTGGAGCGGTTCGTGCTGCCGCCCAGCGCAGACGGCACTGTCCCCGAGGATCCCACGGCCGCGCAGGAGTTCGCGGCCGACCACCCGGACCGCCAGGAGGTGCGCATCGTCGCCGGTGTGACGCGCTCCGGGGCGTCGTACTGCGCGATGCGCCTGCGGTCCCACGATGATCAGAAGTCTGTAGTCGGGGGCGCCGACCTGGTTCCCGGCCTGGTGGAACTGCTGCGCGCCACACTGGAGGGCGACGGCACCGAGGAGAGCACCCCATGAGTGACATGTCCGACGACGAGCAGCCCGAGGCGCCTCCCGCTGAGCCACAGAGGCCGAAACGCTCCAAGGCGATCTGGATCACCTTGGTGGCGGTCCTGGTACTTTTCCTTGGCTTCTCCGGTCTCGCGTCCTTCTGGACCGAGAAGCTGTGGTTCTCCTCGATCGGCTACGGGTCGGTCTTCTCAGGTCTGGTCAAGGCCAGGGTCGGGTTGTTCCTCGTCTTCGGGCTGCTGATGGCAGTGGTGGTCGGTGTCAACATCTTCCTGGCCTATCGGTTCCGGCCGGTCTTCCGGCCCCACTCGCCCGAGCAGGTCAGCCTCGACCGTTACCGCGACGCGGTGGCGCCGATCCGGATGTGGTTGCTGGTGGGCATCTCACTGCTGATCGGCGCCTTCGCTGGTACGACGGCCTCGGGCAAGTGGCGCGAGTTCATGCTCTGGCGCAACGGCGGTGACTTCGACAAGTCGGACCCGTTCTTCGGCCACGACATCGGGTTCTACGTCTTCGACGTCCCGTGGCTCCACTTCGTCATGGACTACGCGATGGCGGTCACCATCGTGACGATCATGGTCGTGGCGCTGGTCCACTACCTCTATGGCGGGATCCGGCTGCAATCGCAGCAGGACCGGCTCTCCGGTGCGGCTGCGGCCCAGCTCTCCGTGCTGGCGGGGTTCTTCGTCCTGTCCAAGGCCGCGGACTACTGGCTGGACCGGTTCGACCTGCTCAACCAGTCCGGCTCGCTGATCACCGGGATCGGCTACACCGACGACAACGCAGTGCTGCCGGCCAAGAACATCCTGATGTTCATCGCGGTGATCTGTGCCGTGCTGTTCTTCGCGAACGTGGTCCGACGCACCTGGCTGTTGCCGACCGTGGGCCTGGGACTCTTGGTGCTCTCCTCGGTTCTCCTCGGGTTGATCTGGCCCGGGATCGTCCAGCAGTTCCAGGTCGAGCCCTCACAGGCGGACAAGGAGGCGCCGTACATCCAGAAGAACATCGACGCGACCCGTGCGGCCTATGACATCGACGACGCCGTCTACACCGACTACTCCGGCCAGACGAGCCTGACCCAGCAGCAGCAGGCAGAGGAGGTCGACACCATCCCGGGCATCCGGCTGGTCGACCCGGCGCTGGTGCGTGCGACCTTCGAACAGATCCAGCAGTCAACGCGTTACTACAGCGTCGCGGAAGTGCTGGACGTGGACCGTTACACCATCGACGGTCAGGACCGGGACCTCGTCCTGGGCGTCCGCGAGCTCAACCAGGACGGACTGCCCGAAGACAGCAAGAACTGGACCAACCTGCACACCGTCTACACCCACGGCTACGGCATGATCGCGGCCTACGGAAACCAGCGCGGCAAGGAGAACAAGACCCAGTCGACCTCCGGCGAGCCGGTGTGGGCCGAGGAGGACATTCCGCCCAAGGGCGCTCTGACCGACATGTTCCCCGACGGCTACCGTCCCCAGATCTACTTCGGTGAGAACAGCCCGGAGTATTCGATCGTCGGAAAGGTGAAGAAGGACGACCCCGACGTGGAGCTCGACCTGCCGGCCGAGTCGGACACCGGCGAAGGGGGAAACACCTACGACGGTGAGGCCGGCGTGGGCGTCGGTAGCACCTTCCGCCAGATTCTCTATGCGTGGAAGTTCGGGGAGCCCAACATCGTCCTCTCGGGCCGG
>JAKDNC010000284.1 GCA_030452025.1 Nocardioides sp.
TCCGCTTGACCACCGCGATGCGATCTCGGGCGCGGATCGAGGACAAGTTGGAGCAGGTGTTCCGCGACAACCGTGGCTTCGAGGTCCCGACCGTGGTCTTCTCGATCGCAGAGTTGGCCCGGATCGGGGCCGACGCGGAGGAGCTGAACCATCCGGGGCTGGCGCGGCACTACCTCTGGCTGGTGAAGGACGAGTTGTCTCCCGAGGCCATCGAGGCGGCGCATGCGCTCGGCAAGGACGGTCACCGGGTCGTCGTGCGTGGTCGGGCCTGTCATCTGCTGTTGCAGCCGGTCGAGGCTGGGGTGGTCGACCCGCTGCGTGTGGAGAAGCTGCTCGGGGTCGCGACCAACCGCAACTTCAACGTCGTCACGACGCTGGCGAAGAAGTGGTGCTGAGGCGGCCGGCTCTTCTCGCTCGTGCCGTTAGGGTCCGACACATGACCGACACTGACCAGGCACCTACACAGGGCCTCGCCGTGACTGAGGATGACGGTGTCCTCACCGTCTGCTTCAACCGCCCCGAGGCGTTCAACGCCTTCACCGGCGAGATGGTCCTCGAGACCGCCTCGTTGCTAGAGCAGGCCAACGCGCGTGACGACATCCGGGTGGTCGTCCTGACCGGCGCCGGCCCGGCCTTCAGCGCCGGCGCCGACGTCGCGGGCGACGATGCCAGCGAACGCTTCGACGTGCACGCCATGGACGCCGCGAACCGCTTGGTCCGCGCGATCGTCCAGTGCGACAAGCCGGTGGTCGGCGCCGTGAACGGCATCGCCGCCGGAGTCGGGCTCTCGGTTGCCCTGGCCTGCGACGTCATCGTCGCGAAGCAGTCCGCGTCGTTCCTGCTCGTGTTCACCCGGATCGGTCTGATGCCCGACGGGGGAGTGGTCGCGACCATGTCCGCGTCGCTGGGTCGCACCAGGACGATGGCGTCGGCGCTGCTTGGCGAGCCGATCCCGGCCCAGGCGGCGTACGACGCGGGGTTGGTCTCCCACCTCACCACCGACGAGGACTTCGATGACCGGGTGGAGAAACTCGTGACTCGGCTGCGTCACGGAGCCCCGCTGGCGCAGTCGGCGACCAAGCGGGCGGTCAACGCAGCCAGCCTCGGAGCGCTGGAAGCCGCCCTGGAGAACGAGCGCAGCACCCAGACGATGCTGCTCAGGACCGCCGACGCAGCCGAGGGGATGCGCGCGTTCTCGGAGAAGCGCCGCCCGACGTTCTGGGGCGAATGAGGCTTATACCGTGATGCCGACGGCGGCCATCTCCTGAAGCGCCGCCCCGGTCGACTCCTCGGCGACGCCGGCGCACAGGTCGACGAGCAGCCGCACCGTGAAACCTTCCTTCACCGCGTCCAGTGCAGTCGCCCGCACGCAGTGGTCGGTGGCGAGGCCACAGATGTCGACTTCGGTGACCCCGCGCTGGCGCAACCACCCGGCGAGACCGTCGCCGTCGGGATTCTTGCCCTCGTAGCCGGAGTAGGCGGCTTCATACTCCCCCTTGCGGAAGATCGAATCCAGCGGCTGCGGGTCGAGGTTCGGGTGGAACGCCTCACCCTCGGTGCCGACCTCGCAGTGGCGTGGCCAGGACTTCACGAAGTCCGGCTCGGTGCCGGCCGGCGCCCAGTGGCTGCCCGGGTCGATGTGGTGGTCCTTGGTCGCGACGACATGGTCGTAGTCGGGCGCCTTGGGGTCCTTGGTGGCCCAGTGGTGCAGCAGCTCGCCGACCTTGTGGGCGACCTCGGCGCCACCGGCCACGGCCAGGGAACCGCCCTCGCAGAAGTCGTTCTGCACGTCGACGACGATGAGTGCGCGCTTCATGGATCGAGCCTAGCCGTCACACGTGCAGCGTCTCGAGCACCGGGTCACCCTTGGCCAGGCCCTGCGCAGCGACGGGCAGCTCGGAGCGTGAAGCACGATGGCGCATCCGTGCGTCCTCGAGCGGCTCCCGGCCCACGACCTCGCCGCGTTCGATCAACGGGACCAGCAGGGACCGGTCGTTGCCGTCGTTCTCCGGATGCGCGCCGACACCGATCACCTCGGCCTCGGCGACGCCGCGGTCGTTGAAGCGGCGCAGCGCATACTTCCGACCGCCGATCGAGATCTTGTCCTTGCTCTTCTTCGCCACCGAGACCATGTCGCCGTTGTCGTCCTCGCGGGCGACGAGCTTGTAGACGAACCCACAGGTCGGGTGGCCGCTGCCGGTGACGAGTTGGGTGCCGACGCCGTACCCGTCGACGGGTGCGGCCCTCAACGAGGCGATGGCGTACTCGTCCAGGTCGCTGGTGACGATGACTCGCGTCGAGGTGGCGCCGAGCTCGTCAAGCTGGCGGCGGACCTGATGGGCCAGCACCCCGAGGTCGCCCGAGTCGATCCGCACCGCGCCGAGCTCACGCCCCGCGATCTCCACCCCGAGCCGGACGGCCTCCTCGATGTCGTAGGTGTCGACCAACAGCGAGGTGCCCTTCCCGAGCGAGGTCACCTGCGCCCGGAACGCCTCCTCCTCGGTGTCGTGGAGGAGGACGAAGCTGTGTGCGCTGGTGCCGGTGGTGGGGACGCCGTACCGCTGGCGCGCTGCCAAGTTGGAGGTGCTCCTGAAACCGGCGATGTACGCCGCCCGGGCGCTCGCCGCGGCAGCCAGTTCGTGGGTGCGGCGTGAGCCCATCTCGATGCACGGCCGGTCGCCGGCCATCATCGTCATCCGCGATGCCGCCGAGGCGATGGCTGCGTCGTGGTTGTAGATCGAGAGGAACAGCGTCTCGAGGAGCACCGCCTCGGCGAAGCTCGACTCGACGATGAGCAGGGGCGAGTAGGGGAAGTACATCTCGCCCTCGGGATAGCCCCAGACGTCTCCGGTGAAACGGTAGTCGGCCAGCCAGTCGAGGGTCTCTGCGTTGACCACGTCGCCCTCGCGCAGCGTCTCGATGTCGGCATCGGTGAAGCGGAACCGTTCGAACGAGTCGAGCGCCCGGCCCACCCCGGCGACGACGCCGAAGCGACGGCCCTCCGGGAGTCGGCGGGGGAAGAGCTCGAAGACCGATCTGCGGTCGGCGGTTCCGGACTGCAGCGCGGCCTGGACCATCGTCAACTCGTAGTGGTCGGTGAGCAGTGCGGTCGACACGTCAGGGATCACGCCCCCACACTAGACCGGCCGCCGGAGGACCATGTGCCACGATGGGCTCGTGTCAGCAGCCAGCCCCGTCGAGGTCGAGCCCACGATCACACCGGACCGGATCACCTTCCTGGACAAGCCGTGGGTGACGATCGTCTGGAACGATCCCGTGAACCTCATGTCCTATGTCAGCTATGTGTTCCAGAAGTATTTCGGCTACGACCGGAAGAAGGCCGAGACGTTGATGTTCGAGGTGCACCATGACGGTCGCTCGGCCGTGTCCACCGGCAGTCGCGAAGAGATGGAGCGCGACGTGCAGGCGATGCACGAGTACGGCCTGTGGGCCACCATGGAGAAGGCTTCATGAGCGGCTTCGCCCGACACCGGAGGAGCGGCCGGATCATCGCCAACTTCACCGGATTGGAGGCCGAGCTGCTGCGGTCCCTGGCCTCCCAACTGGTCGAGTTGTTGCGCAACGAGGCGGCCGTCCCCGACGAGGACCGCGATCCGTTCGAGGCGTTGATGGACTTCAGCGGCCCGACGAACGCGCCTGAGGACCCTGTCCTTGCCCGCCTGTTCCCCTCGGCATACCTCGATGACGACGAGGCGTCCTCGGAATTCCGCCGGTTCACCGAGGGCAGCCTGCGCGACGGGAAGGCGAGAGCCGCGATCTCGATCATCGACGGGCTGGAGGAGGCAGGCCTGCCGAACCAGCTCGACGAGGACGGCCTGCACTTCGACGTCGAGCTCGACGAGCCGACCGCCGAGACCTGGATGCGCTCGTTCAGCGATCTGCGCCTGGCCCTGGCCACCCGCTTGGGTGTCGAGGAGGACGACGAGGCTCGCTGGCAGGCGCTACCGGACGATGACCCGGAGGCGCAGGCGCACGACATCTACGAGTGGGTTGGTTACCTCCAGGAGACCCTGGTCCTCGCGCTCACCGACTGAAGTTCCTGCCGACCGGGGGCCGGTCAAGACCGATTGAAGGTCCTCGACGTGCAGTGACGCTCCAGCTGCTTCATCGTCTCGTCGACGATCGCGGTCGGCGACAGCTCGATCGGCACCCGGATCGAGGGTTCATCCGGCCGCGGTTCCTCGAGGGTTTCCAGCTGGCTGGTCAGCATCTCCGGTGGCATGAAGTGCCCTGCCCGCTTGTGCATGCGGTCTTCGAGCGTCTGCCGCTCTCCGGTGAGATGGACGAAGACCACACCCTCGCCACGCCTGTTGAGCACGTCGCGGTAGGAGCGCTTGAGCGCCGAACAAGTGATGATCCCGTCCTCCTCCGCGGCATGCCGGGCCTCGATCCAGGCAGCGACCTTCTCGAGCCACGGCCACCTGTCCTGATCGGTGAGGGGTTGTCCGGACTCCATCTTCGCGATGTTGGAGTCCGGGTGCAGGGAGTCACCCTCCATGAACGGCCACCCCAGCCGGGTGGACAGCAGGTCGGCAACCGTGCTCTTCCCGGAGCCCGAGACCCCCATGACCACGAGGACAGTCATCGCAGGAATCCTCCGCGCGGGGTCATACGACGACCCACAGCGCCGCCGCGATGACGAACGCCGACAGTCCCAGGGTGGTCTCCATGACTGTCCAGGTCTTCAGCGTGGTCTTGACGTCCATCCCGAAGAAGCGGCTCACCAGCCAGAACCCGGAGTCGTTGACGTGGGAGAGAACCGTGGCGCCTGCCGCGATCGCGACCACCAGCAGCGTGATTTGCAGGTCACCCAGCTCAGCGGCTTTCACCGCTGGTGCGATCACTCCGGCGGCAGTTGTCAGCGCGACAGTGGCCGAGCCTTGGGCGACCCGCAGCAGAGTGGCGATCACGAACGCCTGGATGACCAGTGACATGCCTAGATCGGACAGGCTGGCGCTGAGTGCGGCGCCGATTCCACTGAGCTCGAGGACGCCCCCGAACATTCCGCCGGCTCCGGTGATCAGGATGATCGTGCAGATGGGACCGAGCGCGCCGTCCAGGACCTCGCCGACGCGCGCCATCGATGCGTTCGGGCGGCCGAGCACGAGAATCGCGGCGAGCACCGTGATGAGCAGTGCCACCGGAGTGAAGCCGATGATGCCCAGAAACTCGACCCACCCGGTGCCTTCCTCGAGCGTGCCGGTCGAGACCAGCGTGGCCTGCACAGTGTCGAAGGATATCAGGACGAACGGGATTAGCAGCAGCCCG
>JAKDNC010000285.1 GCA_030452025.1 Nocardioides sp.
GACGCCGAAGCGTGAGTGCGCGAGGAACGAGCGGTCGAACTGCGAGACGTCAATCCAGCCCGACGCCGAAGCGTGAGTGCGCGAGGAACGAGCGGTCGAACTGCGAGACGTCAATCAGACCGGGGTACCGGGGTCATGACTCCAGCAGTAGCCGCCAGGAGCGGACATGGCCTGGGTCGACGTACGCCTTGAGCGACCGACCGGGACGGACCTGGGGGCCGACGTGGAACTTGCCCACGCCGGCGCGCGCCAGCCACGGCACCTGCTCGGGCACCAGGCCGTGGCCGGGCATCATCAACGCGGCGAGCTCAGCATCCGACTCGGCCAGCGCGAGCAGGTCGTCGTAGCCGGCCTCCATCCCGCGCGGCGAGCCCGAGGCGAGGACCGCGTCGAGTCCCGGCATCTGACGCAGGTGACGCCAAGCCCGGTCGCTCTCGAGGCAGGCGTCGACGGCGCCGTGGAAGGTCCACGGCACACCGGGGTTCGACTCGGCCAGGGTCCGGCACGTCTCGACATCGACCCCGAGGTCACTGTCGAGGAAGCCGAAGACAACACCGTCCGCACCAAGGTCGGCGTACTCCCCCATCAGGCCGATCAGCCGGGTGAACTCGCCGCCGGTGGTGGTGTGCGAATCGTTGAGGCGGAGCATCACCCGGACCGGGAGGTCGCTCTCGCGCAGGACTGCGGAGACCTGCTCGAGGTCGGGCGACATTCCATCCGCTGTGCTCAGCAGAAGCCGGTCGGCGCCGCCCTCCTGGGCGCCCGGGACGTCGCGCTCGTGCATCACCGCGACGTCGAGGAGCAGGCCCATGTCGGCAGCCTGTCACATCGGCACTCGACAGTCAGCGAACGTCGGGCCACTGAGTCGCGATCCGTGAGTTGCTCAGTGGCGGGCAGCTGGCGGAACGCGTCGCTGCGGGGCACTGCTGAGGCAACCGCGCGATTGCCCTAATCCGTGGCAATTGCCTCGAGCACGTCCAGGCGCGCGGCGCGGCGTGCCGGGAAGACCGCAGCCAGCACCCCGATGAACACCGAGATGACCAGGAAGCTCCCCAGCTGCGCATACGGCACGTCGACGACCTCGAGACCCTGGTCCCTGAGGTCCCGCATCAACACGACCCCGAAGATGAGGCCGAGCACTGTCCCGAGCACCGCACCGAGCACGGCGATCACCACCGACTCGAGCCGGATCATCGTCCTCAACTGGCGGCGGGAGAGCCCGATCGCGCGGAGCAACCCCACCTCGCGGGTCCGCTCGATCACCGAGAGCGCCAGAGTGTTGACGATGCCGAGCACGGCAATCACCAGCGCCAGCGCCAGCAGTCCGTAGATCAACAGCAATGCCTTGTCGATCGGTCCGCGCTGCTCCTCGGCGAGACCGTTCTGGTCCTTGACGGTGACCAGCTTGAGGTTCTCGGTGATCTCGTCGAGCTCCGACCGGACCTGGGTGAGGTCGGCGTCGTCCGCGGCGTCGATGTAGACGTAGTTGTCCGCGACCGGGAACCCGCCGTCGGCCATCGCCTTGAGGCTCGTGACATAGGGGAACCCGAGCATCGGGTTGGGCTCGAAGATCCCGACCACCGTGAAGTCCGTCGATCTGGCCGGCATTGCGAACTTCACGGTGTCGCCGACCTCGAGCCCCTGGTCCTTGGCCCGGTCCTCGTCGATGATCATCGACCGATCGTCGAGGTCGTCCAGCGATCCCTCGACCATCTCGACGCGGGCGCTGCCGGTGAGCGCGTCCGGATCGACGCCCATGGCTCCCTGGTTGTTGCCGTCGATCGTGCCGATGCCGAAGCGCAGGCGAGTCACGGACGAGACGCCGTCTGCGTTCTCGACCCTGTCGGCGATCGATGCGGAGAACGGGGTCCCGTAGACGCTGGAGATCACATAGTCGCCGACGAAATTCTCCTTGACAGTCTGGTCCACGCTGGCCTTGGCCGAGGACCCGACGATCGCCATCGTCACGCACAGGGTCAGGCCGATCATCAACGCTGACGCGGTGGCTGCGGTGCGCCGAGGGTTGCGCAGCGCGTTGTTCCCAGCCAGGTTGCCGACCGCGCCGAAAACCCGGGCATAGAGCACCCGGGCCCCCTTCAGCAGTGGCGAGGCGAGGATCGGACTCAACGCTGCGACACCGAGCAGCACGGCCAGCGTGCCGGCCCCGAGCACCCAGCCGGCCCTGGGGATGCTGGTGAACAGGCCCGCACCCATCGCCACTGCGCCGAGCAGCACCATCAGCGAGCCGGTGATCGAGCGCCGGCGCAGGGACGACTCCGGCATCGCAACGTCGTCACGCAGCGCAGCGATCGGAGGGATCTTCGAGGTACGACGGGCCGGGATCCACGCCGCAACCATGGTGACGACGAGGCCGACCGCATAGTTGGCGATCACGGTGCGGGACTCAAAGACCATAGGCGCGGAAGCGATGTCAAGACCCGCGGACCCGAAGGCGGCACGGATGCCCAGGAACAACAGGATGCCCACGCCGAGACCGATGGTGGACCCGATCAGACCGAGCACCAGCGCCTCGAGGAGGACGCTCCGCTTCACCTGCTTCTTCGAGGCGCCCAGAGCCCGGAACAGGGCGAGCTCGCGACTTCGCTGAGCGACCAGGATCGAGAAGGTGTTCACGATCAGGAAGCTGCCGACCACCAGCGAGATCACCGCGAAGATCAGCAAGAAGATGGTGATGAACTCGATCTGCTTCTGCAGCTCGGTGGCCGCGTCGTCTGCGGCGGTGTCGCCGGTGACGGCCTCCAGCCCGTCGGGCAGCACCCGGTCCACCCGATCGCGGAGCTCTTCCTGACTGACGTCGTCCTCGGCGGTCACCCAGATGGTGTTGTAGGCGTCCTTGCCGTCCAGGAAGTAGTCCTGAGCGGTGGCCGTGCCGAAGATCGCCAGTGACGCCCCGCCGAGCGAGCCACCCTCGCCGAACGCAGCGACACCGACCAGGGTCGGCCGGAGGGAGGATCCCCTGGCCAAGGCTGTCTCGAGCTGGACCTCGTCGCCGATGTCGTAGCCGGACTTCTCCGCGGTGAACTCGTCGAGCACCACCTCGTCGGGACCGGTGGGTTCGCGGCCCTCCTCGATGACCAGACCCTTGATGCCGTGGCCTGCCGGGGCGTCGTTCCAGTTGCCGGCCAGGGCCGGGGCGCCCTGTCCGCCGATCGGTTTGCCGGCGTCGTCGATGACGAAGACACCCATCCCCACCACGTTGCCGTCGGCCCTGGTCGCGCCGTCGACGTCGGCCAGCTCGTCGACCAGGTTGGCGGGGATACTCACCGTCGAGGTCGCCGTACCATCCATCGCACCCGCGCCATCGGGCTGGACGACGACATCACCGACGGTGCTGGCGAAGATCGCGGTGAAGCTGCGGCTCAGGGTGTCGCTGAAGATCAGCGTTCCGGAGACGAACCCCACGCCGAGCACGATCGCGAAGGTGCTCATCAGCAGGCGCACCTTGCGCCCCAGAAGGCTCTTGAGAGCCGCCTTCCACATCAGCAGGCCGCCTCGTCCACAGCGGCGCTCATCCGACTCATGATCTCGATGATCTGCTCGCGATCGGGATCGGCAACCTCGTCGACCACCCGGCCGTCGGCGAGGAAGACCACGCGATCGGTGTACGCCGCGGCGACCGGGTCGTGGGTGACCATGACGATGGTCTGGCCGTGGTCGTCCACGCAGCGACGCAGCAGGTTGAGCACCTCGGCCCCGGATTGGGAGTCGAGGTTGCCGGTCGGTTCGTCGGCGAAGACGATGCTCGGCCGGGACACGAGCGCACGGGCCACGGCGACGCGCTGCTGCTGGCCGCCGGAGAGTTCGCTCGGCTTGTGGCTGAGCCGGTTGGCCAGGTCGACGGTCGCGATGACGGCGTCGTACCACTCGATCTCGGGCTTGCGTCCGGCGATCGCCAGGGGAAGCGCGATGTTCTCCCCCGCAGTCAACGTCGGGACCAGGTTGAAGGACTGGAACACGAAGCCGATCTGGTCGCGCCGGAGCCGGGTGAGCTCCTTGTCCTTCATCGCGCTCAACTCCTGGTCTCCGATCAGGACCCGACCGGAGTCGGCTTTGTCCAGAGCCGCGCAGCAGTGCATCAACGTCGACTTTCCCGATCCGCTCGGGCCCATCACGGAGGTGAACTGTCCAGCCCGGATGTCGAGCGAGACGTCGTCGAGCGCCTTGATCTCCGCCTGGCCGGTGCCGTAGGTCTTGGTCAGGTTCTGCACCCGTGCTGCAATCTCCATGGGACAAACCTAGGCGACCGGGCCGGCGGCGGCATCCGGTTTCCTCCCGGGAGAGCGGTCGGGGACACCCCGACACGTCCCTGATTCATCGAAAATATGTTCGACTTGCTGCTAGGGTCGCGGTCATGTCCGTGGAGTTCCAGGGAAGCCTCTTCGACACTGCGCCCGCGCCCTCGTTGGGGAGCCTTTCCTCGACCCGTCGTACGCCACTCGGTGACGGCGCGTGGGTCGACATACGTCCGAACTGGGTCGCCGGCGCGGACGAGGTGTTCAGCGCCCTCGTCTCCGACGTCCCGTGGCGCGCGGAGCGCCGGGAGATGTGGGACAAGGTCGTCGACGTGCCGCGCCTGGTGCACACCTTCCACGAGGGCGATCCGCTGCCTCACTGGGCGCTCGCGACGACGCGCGAGGAGCTCAGCGCCCACTACCTACCCGAGCTGGGCGAGGGCTTCGCCACCGCCGGATGCTGCTACTACCGCGACGGCCGGGACTCGGTGGCGTGGCACGGCGACACGATCGGCCGCGGACGGACCGACGACACGATGGTCGCCATCGTCTCCTTCGGTGACCCGCGCCGGCTGCTGCTCCGCCCGCGCGCTGGAGGGCCATCGACCTCGTTCACGATGGGCCACGGGGATCTGCTGGTCATGGGCGGATCGTGCCAACGGACCTGGCAGCACGCCGTTCCCAAGACGAGCCGCGCCGGGCCACGGATCTCGGTGCAGTTCCGCCCGCACGGCGTCTTCTGACCGTCCAGGCGTGAACCACGTCGCCAACTACCGTCAGTCGCACTTCCGCCGGCGCAACAGCCAGAGCAGCAAGACAAGCACGCCGAGCCCCGCGGCCGCCTGCTTGCCGTAACTCTTGATCAACACCGGCAACACCGTCGCGCCGAGGTCGAGGGCGTTGTCGCTCGACGCTGCGGGCGCCGGGTGCTCGCGGTGCGGCGGTGGCGGTGACGGTGGCGGTGACGGTGGGTGCGGATGCTCGCCGTGCGGTGGCGGTGGCGGTGGCGTGGGTGGTGGCTGGGCAGGC
>JAKDNC010000286.1 GCA_030452025.1 Nocardioides sp.
GCCGACGAAGTGGACCCTCTCCAGGCTGAGCTCGTCGATCAGTCCGATCACGTCGTCGGCGAGGTCGTCGACGCTGGCCGGCCCGTCGACGATGTCGGAGGCCCCGTGGCCGCGGGTGTCGTAGCGGACCACGGTGAAGTGCTCCTCGAGCGCCGGGACGGTGCGGTCCCACATCGCCAGGGTGGAGCCGAGGGAGTTGGACAGTACGACGGCCGGTGCGCCCTCGGGGCCGGGCGTGACCTCGTGGTGGAGGCGGCTCATCGGACGGCCTCGAAGATCGCGGCGAGACCCTGGCCGCCGCCGATGCACATCGTCTCGAGCCCGTAGGTAGCCTCGCGTCGCCGCATCTCGCGCGACATCGTGGCCAGGATCCGGGCGCCGGTGGCGCCGACCGGGTGGCCCATGGAGATGCCCGATCCGTTCACGTTGAGACGCTCGTCCTCGGCGGAGACGCCCCATTCCCCGAGGCAGGCGAGCACCTGGGAGGCGAAGGCCTCGTTCAGCTCGATCAGGTCGAGGTCGGCCAGGGTCAGGCCCGTGCGGGACAGTGCGGCTGCGGTGGCGGGGACCGGTCCGATGCCCATCACCTCGGGGCCGACTCCGGCGACGGCCCAGCCCTTCAGGGAGACGAAGGCGTCGAGGCCCCGGCGGTCGGCCTCCGCGCGGGTGGTGACCACAGACATCGCGGCGCCGTCGTTCTGGCCGCTCGCGTTGCCGGCCGTGACGGTGGCCGACTCATCGGTGCGGCCCATGATCGGGCGAAGCGCGGCCAGTGCCTCGAGGGTGGTGTCGGGGCGGGCGTGCTCGTCGACGTCGACGACCACGTCCGGCTTGCCGCGACGACCGGGGATCGTCACCGGGACGATCTCCTCGGCGAAGCGGCCGGCGTCCTGTGCGCGCTTCCAGTTCTGCTGCGAGCGGAGGGCGAGAGCGTCCTGGTCCTCGCGGGAGATGGAGTGCTCCCGGCGGACGTTCTCCGCGGTCTCGATCATGCCTCCGGGGACGGGATGGTTGGCGCCACCGGCGGTCACCCGGCCGCGGGCCAGGCGGTCCATCAGCTCGACCCCGGGGCCCTTGACTCCCTTGCGCAGGCCCAGTGCGTAGTGCTCGGCCCCGGACATCGACTCAGCGCCGCCGGCAACCACCAGGGACGCGGCGCCGGCCTGCACCTGCATCGCGGCGTAGAGGACGGCCTGCAGCCCCGAGCCGCATCGGCGGTCGATCTGGAGCCCCGGCACGCCGGTTCCGAGACCGGCGTCGAGGGCCGCGATGCGCCCTAGTGCGGGCGCCTCGCCGTTCGGGTAGCACTGGCCGAGGATGACGTCGTCGACGTCCCCCTCGGTGAGGCCGGTCCGTTCGACGAGGGCCTTCAGGACGGTGGTGGCCAGCTCGGTCACCTTGACGTCCGAGAAGGCGCCGACGAAGCCGCCGACGGGGGTCCGGATCGGCTCACAGACGACGATGTCGTCGGCGCGTGCGGTGGAGTCAGTCATGCCCTCCAGCATGGCCGGTCCCACCAATATCCACAATTATCCTTTCGAGAGGTATTGATATGCTCCGCATATGGAGCTACGTCACCTCCGCTACTTCGTCGCCGTCGCCGAGGAGTGCCACTTCGGCCGTGCCGCCGAGCGCCTCCACATGGCCCAGCCGCCCCTGTCGCAGCAGATTCGCCAGCTCGAGAAGGAGCTCGGCGTCTCGCTGCTGCACCGCACCACCCGCAAGGTCAGCCTGACCCTGGCCGGGGAGCGCTACCTCGAACGGGCGCGCGCCATCCTCGCCGAGGTCGATCGCGCGGGGCTGGAGGCGGCCCGGGTCGACGCCGGGGAGGTCGGCCGGGTGTCGATCGGGTTCATCGGGTCGGCGACGTACGCGCTGTTGCCGACGCTGGCCAGGCGTCTGCGCGAGACCTTCCCGGAGATCGAGTTCGACTTCACCGGCGAGATGCTCACTCCGCGGCAGGTCACGGCGCTCCTCGACGGGTCGATCGACATCGCGCTGATGCGCACCCCCGTCCAGGAGGAGGAGATCGACGTTCGGGTGGTACGTCGTGAGCCGCTGGTGGTTGCGCTTCCCGAGAATCATCCCCTCGCTGCTCGCGAGAGCATCCGGGTCGCCGAGCTGAAGGACGAGCCCTTCATCACCTATCCGTCCGAGCACCGTTCGCTGCTCCACGACGCGGTCCTCTCCGCCGCGCAGCGTGCGGGCTTCCAGCCACGCCGCGCCGCACAGGTCGGAGAGACGTCGACGATGGTCGTCTTCGTGGCCGCCGGGCTCGGGGTGGCGGTGGTCCCCGAGCCCGTGGCCGCGCTCCAGCTGCCGGGGGTGGTGTTCAAGCCGCTGACCGGAGCGGGCTCCGTCGAGCTGGCGATCGGACGCCACGCTGGGCGGCGTACGTCCGTGGTCGACCGGGTCGCCGACAGGTTGGTCGAGCTGCTCGAGGAGTAGGGCTCGTGGTGCAGGTCACGGGCCGGAAATGGCGCTCGGGGCCCCGGCCGGACCTGCGCGTAGGGTGCCTCCGTCCACGACAGGAGGGACTGCTTTGCTCAACGGACTGGTGTGGCTTCTCGGCTGCCAGCTGGTCGGGGAGCTGGTCGCACGCACCCTCGACCTTCCCGTGCCCGGACCGGTGATCGGGATGGTGCTGCTCTTCGTCACCCTCCAAGGGCTGCAGCTGCCGGAGACTGCGGACGTCTTCACCGTCTCCGACAAGATGCTGCGCCACCTGCAACTCTTCTTCATCCCCGCCGGCGCGGGGATCTTCGGCTACCTCTCCCTCGTCGAGTCCCATGCGCTGCCGATCATCACCGGCATCGTCGTGTCCTGGATGGCTGCCCTGATCGTCGTCGGCTGGATTGTCAGCGCCTTCACCGCGCGGATGGGGGCCCGATGAACGAAGCGCTCGACTATCTGCGCACGTCGCCGGTCGCGGGACTGTTGCTGACGTTGGTCGCCTACCGGATCGGTGTCCGCATCCGGCGGGCGACGGGCAACCACCCGCTCGCCCAGCCGGTCCTCATCGCCGTGGCCCTCGTCGGCCTCGCCCTGTGGGCACTGCGGATCGACTACGACGACTACATGATCGGCGGGTCGCTGATCCACTTCCTGCTCGGCTCCGCGACCGTGGCCCTGGCCGTGCCCCTGCACCGGCAGGCACACCACCTCAAGGAGCTCTTCGTCCCGATGGCGGTCGCGATCCCTGTCGGCGCCTTCGTGTCGGTGTCCTTCGGCATCTTGGTGGTCCGGATGCTCGGCGGGGACCACGCCCTGCAGATGACGATGGCCCCCAAGTCGGCCACCACGCCGATCGCCATCGCGATCGCGGAGAGCGCTGGCGGCATCCCGTCGCTGGTCGCGGTCTTCACGATCGTCGCCGGCATGCTCGGCGCGGTCGCCGGCCCGACCGTGCTGACCCTGATCCGGGTTCGCGACCGGCGTGCCCGCGGCCTCGCGCTGGGCTCGGTCTCCCATGGGATCGGTACGTCGCGCGCGCTCCACGAGGACGCCACGGAAGGCGCCTTCGCCGGGCTCTCGATGGGGCTGACCGCATTGGTCACCTGCCTGGCGGTACCGCTGGTGGTCCACCTCGTGGGATGAGGAGGATACTGGCGGGTAGTTTGGCGTCATGACGCGAGTGCATGCCTACACCTCGGACGCGCTCGGCGAACTCGACACAGTCGGGTTGGTCGGGGAACTTCAATCGGGACGGGTCTCGGCGCTCGAGGCCGTCGAGGCGGCGATCGCCCGTATCGAGAAGGTGAACCCGGATCTGAACGGTCTCGCCTACCGGGCCTTCGACCGGGCCCGGGTGGAGGCGCAGCAGCCCGACGACGGCTTCTTCTCCGGGGTGCCGACGTTGGTCAAGGACAACGCCGACGTGGCAGGCATGCCCACCCAGCAGGGGGCCGACGCCTACATCGGCGAGCCGAAGAAGGCCGACGGCGACTTCGCCCGCATGTTCCGCGCCACCGGAGTGATCCCGCTCGGCAAGTCCCAGCTCTCCGAGTGGGGCTTCAGCGGCACCTCCGAACATCCGCGTCTCGGGGCGGTGCGCAACCCCTGGGACCAGGACCGCCCGGCCGGTGCCTCCTCGGCCGGGGCTGCCGCCTTCGTGTCCTCCGGCGCGCTCCCGATCGCCCACGGCAACGACGGGGGAGGATCGATCCGCATCCCGGCCTCGGTCACCGGCCTGGTCGGCCTCAAGCCCACCCGCAACCGGATCGCGCAGGACAAGCTGACGCGTGACATGCCGGTGCGACTGGTCTCCGACGGAGTCTTGACCCGCACCGTGCGTGACACCGCCGCTTTCCACCGCGAGGCCGAGAAGGTCTACCGCAACCTCAAGCTCCCTCCGGTCGGTGACATCACCCATCCCGGGCGCAAGCGGCTCAGGATCGCCTTCTCCACCAACTCGGTGGGGCGCAGCGCATCCCCGGAGGTGACTGCGCTGACCCACAAGACCGCGGCCCTGCTGGAAGAGCTCGGCCACCACGTCGAAGAGATCGAGCCGCCCGTGCCGTCGTACTTCCCGGACGACTTCCTGCTCTACTGGTCGATGCTGAGCTTCTTCATCGTCAAGACCGGTCGGCGTACGCACGGGAAGAGCTGGGACCCCTCGAAGCTGGACAACCTGACCCTCGGCCTGGCCAGGCACTGCCAGCGCAACCTGCACAAGCTGCCCCTGGCCACGGCCCGGATCGGTGCGTCGAAGTACATCTCGGCGAAATTCTTCAAGGGCTACGACATGGTGCTGAGCCCGACGCTTGCCGCGGAGACCCCCGAGCTCGGCCACCTCGACCCGACCGCCGACTACGACCAGGTCATCGACCGACTGATGGACTGGGTGGCCTTCACCCCGCTGCAGAACGCGACCGGTGATCCGGCCATCTCCCTGCCTCTCGAGATGACCGCGTCCGGGTTGCCGCAGGGAATGATGTTCGGTGCGGCGCGGGGGCAGGAAGCCTCGCTCCTGGAGCTCGCCTTCGAGCTTGAGGAGGCTCGGCCGTTCGCCAGGATCCAGGACTCCTGAGCGATGTGACGCAGCGCTCTCCAACCCGATTTCATGTTCGTCGCGGGGGCTGTGTAGTCTTCACTGTCGCTGCGCCCCTTTAGCTCAGTCGGCAGAGCGTCTCCATGGTAAGGAGAAGGTCTACGGTTCGATTCCGTAAAGGGGCTCTGGGTTGGGGCCCGCCGGTCGTGAGGCTGGCGGGCACTCCCTCCCGAGGCGGGGTAGCTCAGCTGGTTAGAGCGCACGACTCATAATCGTGAGGTCGCGGGA
>JAKDNC010000287.1 GCA_030452025.1 Nocardioides sp.
AGTCTCGACGTCACCCCGAGCCAGGGGCGCGTGGGGTGGGCCGTCGGCTGGAAGAAGGACGCCTTCTGGGGCCGCGACGTGCTCCTCGCCGAGCGCGAGGCCGGACCCAAGCGGGTGCTGCGGGGCCTGATCGCCAACGGTCGCGGCATCCCGCGACCCGGGATGAGCGTCACGCTGACCGTCGACGTGCCGCTGTGCGAGGTCACCTCCGGCACGTTCTCCCCGACGCTGAAGAAGGGGATCGGCCTGGCGCTGGTCCCGGCCGAGGTCGAGACCGGCGCCGAGGTCGGTGTCGACATCCGGGGCCGCCGGGAGATCTTCACGGTCGTCAAGCCGCCCTTCGTGGACGCCTCAGTCCGAGAGTCCTGACGAGGCTCAGTCCCGGAGCAGGGTGCCGTCGTCGACGACACTTGCGCCCACCAGGGCCAGCCGACGGGCGAGCTCGCCGGTCGGCGGATTGTGGTGCGACAGATGCACCGCGACCAGGTTGGTGCCGTCGGTGACTGCGCCGACCGCGTGCAGTCGTCGTACCTGTTCCTCGAAGGCCGGCAGGTCCAGGTGCGCCGTGCCGTGACCGGTGAAGTCGCCGAAGGTCTCCTCCAGGAGAACCACGTCGTACGCCGCACCGGCGGCCGCCTCGACGCTGCTGCGGGGGAGCGGCCCGGTGTCGGTGGCGTAGAGGACCCGGCTGGTCGGTGTCGCGACGTCGAAGAGCACGGCCCCGGGGGTGTGGTTCGCGGCAAGCGCGCGGACCCGCCCACCGGCCAGATCGAGCTCGTCGCCCGGCCGGATCTCATGGAACCGGACGCGGGTGTCGGGCGCGAGCCACATCCTCGCCTGCCCGACCACTGAGGGCGGCCCGACGACGTCGAGTGGGTGGCGCTCGTCGGTGACCCACGACCGGTAGAGCAGGAACGCCGGCGCCGTGTGGTCGGGATGGTCGTGGGTGAGCAGCGCGTGGCGTACGTCGCGCAGGCTCGCGCCGGCACGCTCGGCGGTGCGGGGTGTCTCAGGGCCGCAGTCGAGCAGGAACGTCTCGACCAGGGCCGCGGTCTGGGCGCGGACCCGTCCCGCAGCGCGCTCGATGGTGCAGGTCGCGCAGTCGCAGAACGGGTTCGGCCAGCCATCGGCCGAGCCGGTGCCGAGGACGCGGATGCTCATGGCGACACCCTGCCCGTCGTGTCCTCCGGTGCGTCGACCGGGCTCCTCGCCGGGCATGTCCACAAGGCTCCCGACAGGGCACTCCCTGTGGCCTATCCTCGAGGCATGACCAAGCTCCCTGACGACTTCCCGACCTTCCGCAGCGAGCCCGCGCCCGATGCCGCTTGGGCGTGGCGGCTCGAGGACGCCCACGGCGCCGAGGTGAGCATCGAGGGCGATCTCTCCGGAGAGCGATTCACCAATCAGGCCGACGCCGAGTCGTGGGTCGGCGAGTGGTGGGCCGACCTGGCCGAGCTCGGGGTCGATGCGGTGACGCTGTTCGAGGCGGACCGGCTGGTCTACGGGCCGATGTCCCTGCACGCCTGAGCAGGGCCGGTCAGAGGCGGCCGAGCAGCAGCGCGCCGCCCAGCGCCAGGCAGCCGACGTCAAAGAGGAAGAAGAGCCCGACCCAGGACCACCCCGGGAGCCAGGTCGCCCGACCCAGCTGATCCGCGTCCGAGGACGCCGCGCCTCGACGGTGGCGACGTTGGTGCGCCAGCTCGACCACGGTCATCGGTGCCGCCAGGAGCAGGAACCAGACCAGCCCGTGGGCGAAGGCGACCTGCCAGTCACCCGGCGCCCACCACGTCACCGCGAACAGGGCACCGCCACTGACCAGAACCACCCACAGCCCGAACCAGTTCCGGATCGCGACGATGAGCAGCGCCAGCACCAGCAGGAGCAGCCACAGCAACCCGACGGCGTACCCCTGTCCGAGCACGAACGCGCCGATCAGGCCGAGCAGTGCCGGCGCCGGGTAGCCAGCCGCCATCGTCGCGATCATCCCCGGACCACGGGCCACGCCCCGGTGGGTGGTGACGCCGCTGCTGTCGCGATGGAGACGTACGCCGCCCAGGGACCGTCCGGCGAGCACAGCGACGAGTGCGTGCCCACCCTCGTGGACGATCGTCACCGCCTGCCGGCAGAACCGCCATGTGGGCCCGTGCAGGACCAGGACCACGGCCACCGCGCCGGTGACCAGCACGACCCTGAGGTCGGGAACCGGCTGCGCGTTGGTCACCCGGTCCCAGATCTCGTTCATGGACGGGATGGTGCCATGACCGGCCAAGGCGCCGTCGTAGGCTGATCCCGTGCAGCCCTACCTCGATCTCGTCCAGCGCATCCTCGACGACGGCGTGGAGAAGGGGGACCGCACCGGGACCGGCACCCGCAGCGTGTTCGGCCACCAGATGCGCTTCGACCTGTCCGCCGGTTTCCCTCTCGTGACCACCAAGAAGGTGCACACCCGCAGCATTTTCGCCGAGCTTCTGTGGTTCCTGCGCGGGGACACCAACGTGAAGTGGCTGCAGGAGCGCAGGGTGAGCATCTGGGACGAGTGGGCCGACGAGAACGGCGATCTCGGCCCTATCTACGGTTACCAGTGGCGCTCCTGGCCGACCCCGGACGGCCACCACATCGACCAGATCAAGCAGGTCATCGAGCAGATCCGCCAGGACCCGGACTCGCGACGACACATCGTCTCGGCATGGAACGTCGCCGACATCGGTGAGATGGCGCTCGCGCCCTGCCACACGATGTTCCAGTTCTACGTCGCTCCCCAGGACGACGGCCCGGGGCGGCTGAGCTGCCAGCTCTACCAACGCTCCGGCGACGTGTTCCTCGGTGTGCCGTTCAACATCGCCTCCTACGCGCTGCTGACCCACATGGTCGCCCAGGTCGCCGGGCTCGAGGTCGGCGACTTCGTCCACACGCTGGGCGACGCGCACCTCTACTCCAACCACCTCGACCAAGCCCGGCTCCAGCTGACCCGCGACCCCAGGCCACTGCCTACGCTCTCGCTCGACCCGTCGGTGATCGAGGTCGACGCATTCGACCTCGACCACATCACCATCGAGGGCTATGACCCGCACCCGGGGATCAAGGCGCCGATCGCTGTATGACCGGCGACGACGCGTCCGACGAGCGCAGGGTCGTCATGGTGGCGGCGTATGCTAGGAACCGCGTGATCGGCGACCACGGCGAGATCCCTTGGCGGATCCCCGAGGACTTCGCCCACTTCAAGCGGGTCACGATCGGGCACACGCTGGTGATGGGGCGGGCGACCTACGACTCCATCGGCCGGCCCCTGCCGGGACGCACCACCATCGTGGTCACCCGCGACCGGGACTGGACCGCTGGCGAGTACGCCGACCGCGTGCTCGTCGCGCACCGCCTCGAGGAGGCGCTCGACCTCGCGGCGACACAGCAGGGCGACACGGTCATCGCCGGCGGCACCCAGATCTATGCTCAGGCGATGCCGTTGGCCACGCATCAGATCCTCACCGAGATCGCTCTCGAACCCGACGGCGATGCACGCTTTCCCGAGATTCCGTCGGCGGAATGGGGGGAGGTCGACCGCGTCCCCGGGCCCGGTCTCGACTGGGTCTGGTGGGAGCGGATCTCTGCGCCACCGACGCTGGAGGTTGCCGCCGTCGCGTTCGTCCGGGACGGACAGGTGCTCACGGTCCGCAAGCGGGGGACCTCCCGGTTCATGCTGGTCGGTGGGAAACTCGATCCCGGTGAGACTCCGGCCGACGCAGCGTGTCGTGAGGCCGAGGAAGAGGTCGGGCTGCAGCCGCGTCAGCTGGAGCCGCTCGGCACCTTCCTTGCGCTGGCCGCCAACGAGCCCGGACACCTGGTGCGCTCGGTAGCTTTCCTGACGGTGCCCGAGGGCGAGCCACAGGTTGCTGCAGAGATCGAGGAGATGCGATGGATGGGCCTCGACGATCGGCACGACGACCTGGCACCGCTGCTCGAGCACCACGTCCTGCCACTGCTCCGGCAACGCTTCCCGCGCTGATGACGGGCTCGACTGGTGATGGCAGGCTGGAGCCATGGAATCCAAGGTTGAGCTGAGAGTCTTCACCGAGCCCCAGCAGGGTGCCACCTATGACGACCTCCTGCGCGTGGCATTGGCCGCCGAGGAGCTCGGCTTCGGGGCGTTCTTCCGCTCCGATCACTACCTCGGCATGGGCACCGAGGGGCTGCCCGGCTCCACCGACGCGTGGACCACACTGGCAGGCTTGGCACGGGACACCTCCACCATCCGGCTCGGCACGATGATGACCTCGGCGACCTTCCGCCACCCTGGCCCGTTGGCCATCCAGGTTGCCCAGGTCGACCAGATGAGCGGTGGCCGTGTCGAGCTCGGTATCGGTGCCGGCTGGTTCGAGCAGGAGCACAAGGCCTACGCCATCCCCTTTCCGTCCACGCGCGAACGCTTCGATCGGTTCGAGGAGCAGCTCGCGGTGATCACCGGCTTGTGGGCGACGAAGCCGGGGGAGCGCTTCGCTTTTCCCGGGACCCACCACCCGGTCACCGATTCACCGGGGTTGCCCAAGCCGGTCCAGTCGCCGCGCCCGCCGGTGTTGATCGGCGGCCTCGGGAAGCGTCGTACGCCGGAGCTTGCGGCGCGATACGCCGACGAGTTCAACCTGCCCTTCGTCGACGAGGAGACCACCGCCACCCAGTTCGGACGAGTCCGTGCCGCCTGCGAAGCGATCGGCCGCGATCCCGACGAGCTGACCTGGTCCAACGCACTGGTGCTCTGCGTCGGGCGAGACGAGGCCGAGATCAAGCGCCGGGCCAACTCGATCGGGCGTGATGTCGACGAGCTCCGGGAGAACGGCCTGGCCGGCACCCCGGACGAGATGATCACCAAGATCAAGCGCTACCAGGCGCTCGGGTCGCAGCGGTTCTATCTGCAGACTCTGGACCTGACCGATCTCGACCACCTCGAGCTGGTCGCGAACGAGGTCATGCCCCACGTGTGACGCTGACATTTTCGACGTGCGTTCGCGCCGGGTCAGCGGGAGCGGGGGAGTGCGGGGAGATAGCCTGTTGCCATGACCCCCGCCGCACCCGCCGCACCGTTCGGCCGCGTCCTCACTGCGATGGCCACCGCGTTCCACGAAGACGGTTCCGTCGACTTCGCGTCGACAGGCAGGATCGCGAAATACCTCGTGGCGAACGGGAACGACGGGTTGATCGTCTCGGGCACCACAGGCGAGTCGCCGACGACCACAGTCCCCGAGGACGCCCGCATCCTCAGCACGGT